>JAEXPG010000435.1 GCA_023447015.1 Verrucomicrobiota bacterium | reverse complement strand
CCCGTTGGGGGGGGGGGGTTTTTTTGGGGGTGGGGTGGGGGCGGGGGCGGGCTGGGGGGGGGCGGACGCCGCGCGGCGCGGCCGACGTGGGCGTCCGGCGCCCGTCCGACGAGTCGACCGCCCCCGGACTTGGCGGCTGGGATGAGGATCGCTCCGTGCGCCTGGCGCGGAGCGTTCCCGAGGCATGGGCAACCGGGCATCAGCTCGGTCCGCGCGGTGCTCGATCCTCCGCGGCAGTCCCTTTCGCCGCGCCGAATCCGGACCTTTCCCTCCGCCGTCGGGCCGCAAAAAAGGCAGGCCCCGCTGCGGGAGGCCTGCCTTGGGGAATCTGCCGGGACTCAGCGGGTGCGCCTCATGCGCCCTTGAGGAACTGGTCGATCGCGCGTGCGGCGCGTTTTCCATCGCCCATGGCGAGGATGACCGTCGCTGCGCCGCGCACGATGTCGCCGCCGGCGAAGACGCCGGGCATGCTGGTCATGCCGTTGGCGTCGGTCTCGATGTTGCCGCGGCGGTTCAGTTTCAGCTCGGGGCAGGTGGCGGTCAGCAACGGGTTGGCGCGCGTCCCGATGGCCACGACGACCACGTCGCACTCGATCACGAATTCGGAGCCGGGAATCGCGACCGGGCTGCGCCGGCCGGAGGCATCGGGTTCGCCGAGCTGCATCCGCACGCACTTCAGGCCGGAGACCCATTTCTTGTCGGTGCCCAGGACTTCCAGGGGCGCGACGAGGAGATCGAAGTTCACGCCCTCCTGTTGGGCGTGATGGACCTCTTCCACGCGGGCGGGCATCTCGGCGAGCGTGCGGCGGTAGACGATCGTCGCGGATTCCGCGCCGAGGCGCTTGGCGGTGCGGACGGCATCCATCGCGACATTGCCGCCACCGACCACAACCACGCGTTTGCCGACCAGCACGGGGGTGTCGGCGGCGGGGAACTCGTAGGCGGCCATCAGGTTCACGCGCGTGAGGTACTCGTTGGCGGAGTAGACGCCCTTCAGGTTCTCGCCCGGCACGTTCATGAAGACCGGCAGACCGGCGCCGTTGGCGATGAACACCGCGTCGAACTGCTCGCGCAGCTCGGGCAGGGTGTAGGTGCGGCCCACCACGACGTTGCACTCGATCGTCACGCCGGCGTCGCGCAGGCGCTGCACTTCCATGTCGACGATCTTCTTGGGCAGACGGAATTCCGGGATGCCGTACACGAGCACGCCGCCGGGCTGGTGGAGCGCTTCGAACACGGTCACGGCGTGGCCCTGCTTGGCCAGCTCGCCGGCCGCGGTCAGTCCGGCGGGGCCGGCGCCGACCACTGCGACCTTCTTGCCCGTCGGGGCCGCGGGCGCGGATTTGGCGCCGTTGCGGTGCTGCAGCGCCCAGTCGGCGACATAGCGCTCGAGGTAGCCGATCGCGACCGGCTTGCTCTTCACGCCGCGGATGCACTCGATCTCGCACTGCGTTTCCTGCGGGCAGACGCGGCCGGTGACGGAAGGCAGGGCGTTGTCGCCCAGCAGGCTCTGCGCGGCGGCCGCGAGATCACCTTCCGCAATATGACCGATGAAACGCGGGATATTGACGCGGACGGGGCAGCCCTGGACGCACTTCGGATCCTTGCACTGGATGCAGCGCTCGGCCTCGAGCAGCGCGAGCTGTTCGTCGAAACCGAGGTTCACCTCCTTGAAGTTGCGTGAACGCTCAACGGCGTCCTGTTCGGGCATCGCCTGGCGCTGGATGGCCATGCGCTCCTTCGGGGAAAGCTTCTTCTCCATGACGGGGCGGGGTAGAGGGGTTATTTCTTGAGGCCGATGCGGCAGTCGTCGCCGCAGCGGGCGGAGGACTCCTGCTCGTGGGCGCGATAGGTGGCGAGGCGGTCAGCGAGCAGGTCGAAATCGACCTTGTGGCCGTCGAATTCCGGGCCGTCGACGCAGGCGAACTTCGTCTCGCCGCCGACATCGGCGCGGCATCCGCCGCACATGCCGGTGCCGTCGACCATGACGGGATTGAGCGAAACGATGGTGTGGACGCCCAGCGGGCGCGTGAGGTTTGCGACCGCCCGCATCATCGGCACCGGGCCGACCGCGTACACGATGTCGATGCCGCCGGCGGCGAGGATCTCCTTGGCGGCATCGGTCACGAAGCCCTTGCGGCCATAGCTGCCGTCGTCAGTGCAGACGACCACATCGCCGAGGCGTTTCAGCTCCTGCTCAAAAATGACCCATTCCTTCGAACGGCCGCCAATAACGCTCACCACCGAGACGCCCCGGCGGGAAAGTCCCTGCGCAATCGGGTGCACGACCGCGGTGCCCACGCCGCCGCCCACGCAGAGCGCGCGCCCCTTCTCGAGGAGTTCCGTGGGCATGCCGAGCGGTCCGGAGATGTCGCGGATCGAATCGCCCACGGCGAGGGCGACCAGTTCACGGGTGCTCTTGCCCACCGACTGGATGACGAGGGAGATGGTGCCCGCAACCGGGTCGGCGTCGGCGATGGTCAGCGGGATGCGTTCGGCACGTTCGGCGCGACGGACGATCACGAACTGCCCGGCTTGGCGGATTTGGGCGATGCGGGGTGCCTCGACGTCCAGGCGGGTGACGTTCGGGCTGAGTTGGGTGCGGGCAACGATGCGATGCATGGCGAATGGGGTGAAAAGGCGGTTGCAGCTACTATCACGCCAGACGCTCACGTGCGGTCGTGTGCAGGCAATAAAAAACCCCGGCCGAAGCCGGGGTCGGGGAGAACCGCGCAGTGGTCACCGCCTAATGGGCGGCGCCCGCCTCGTCGTCGTCATCGTCCTCTGCGGCCGAGGCGGCCGCGGCCTTCTCGGCCGCCTTCGCCTTCTTCCGCTCGGCGCGCAGTTGGCGCTGTTTCTCGCGGTCGGCCTTGTGGGCGGCCTCCTCGTCGGGATCGAGCTGGCCATTCTTGTTGGCGTCGTACTTGGCGAGCAGGCGGGCCTGGCGCTTGGCCGCACGGTCGGCCTTCATCGCGGTGACCTCCTGTTCGTCGAGTTTCCCGTCCTTGTTGGTGTCGTACTGCTGATTGCGCTGGTTTACCGCGCGGGTCTTCTCGTTGGTCGTCTCCGGCTTGTCGCCGGCGGATGCGTTCACGGGCAACAGCGCCGCGGCCAGCAGCCACGCACCGCACCCGACGAGGATCGTCAGTGTTCTTTTCATCTGCGTCTTATGGTTGGGTTAACGCAGGGGGCGCAGGGAGGTTGGCGGCGGGGGCGGCGCGGGGCAAGCCCGTGATCGCATCATTTCGTGAATACCGGACTGCGCCGCCGCCGGCCGCCAATCCGGCTTTGACGGACATCCCCGGGGTGTCTGTCCTCGGGACAGGAGACGAGCTTGATACCCTATCGCATCGAGACCCTGTTCCAGCGCGAGCCCTGGGCCAACTGGGCCCTGTTCGGCCTCACCATCGCCGCCAGTCTGTCCATCCAGGCCGGACTGTTCCCGGAGGAGGTGGTGGACGGATTCTTCGTCTGGGGGCAAGGTCGTCCGGCATCGATGCTCGGATACATGTTCAACCACGGTGGGTTCGCCCACTTGGCGGGCAACATGGTCTTTCTCTGGGTCTTCGGCAATGCCGTCTGCGCCACGGTGGGCAACTGGCTGTACCTCGCGCTCTATCTCGGATTCGGGGTCGTGGCGGCGCTCGTCCATGCGCAGGTGGGTGGGCAGCCGATGGTCGGCGCCAGCGGCGCCATCGCCGGCGTGGTGGGGATGGCCGTGGCCCTCTATCCCGTCAACAAGGTGACGTTGTTCTACACGATCGGTTTTGCTTCGCGCACCGGCCGCGTTGGGCTGTGGTTGCTCGCGGTGTATTGGACCGCCTGGGATGTCCTCGGGGCGGTGCTCGCCCTTGGCCCGGTGGCCTACTGGGCGCATCTTGCGGGGACTGCAACAGGCCTGGCGACCGGCCTGCTGCTGCTGGCGGCCGGCGTTGTGACGTTGACCGAGTTCGACCATGGGTCGCTGCTCGATCTCGTCCTCGACCGTGAGCCTCCGCACAAGCGTCGCGCCGCCAACGAGGAAGCGCGGGCGGAACTGCAGCGGGCGGCTCGCGCGATGTTGGCGACCTACGCGGAGCCATTTTCCTTGTCCGAGAAGTCCGGTTCGGAGCCGGCGCGGCGGCGGCTGGCACTGCGGCGGCGGCCGGCTGATTTGGAGTCCGCTCCGGCCGTGCCGACCATGCTGCCGGAGCCGCGCCCGGCTCCCGGAGCATCCCCCGGCGCCGCGCACGACTGCGCGGCCCGGCCGCAATCCCTGTTGGCCCCCGCCTTGGCGCAACCATTGGAACGGGGGCTCCAGAACCCGGCGGCCCAGCCGGGCAACGCGGGCCCGACACCGGCGCAGGCTTGGCCGGCGGACCTGCCGGATGTGCGCTACTTCTACTTCGATGGCGCGGGGCGGTTTGGACCCATGGGCCGGGCCGAGTTCCTCGGTCGCCTGTCCGGGACTCCCGACACCTCGCGCTGGTGGTTCTGGGCGGAGGGCATGAGCGAATGGCGCAGCGTTTCCGCGCTTGCGGGCCAGTCTGAGGGGGCCCGACCGTCGGTGGCGGCTGATGGGGTCGGGCGCTGATCGTCCGACCGTTTGGGTGGGCGCTGGGCTGCTCGCCGCCGTCCTCCGGAGCTGTCAGCGGGCCAGAGCTGCCGCTCAGAGGTCCGGCGGCACGGTGCCGAGGGACTCTTCCATGGTCGAGAGGCCTTCCTTCACCTTGAGCATGGAGTCCTGGTGCAGGGTCTTCATGCCGGTGCGCATGGCGATCTTCTTGAGCTCGGCGGTCTCGAGACCCTTGTTGATGCCCTCGATCAGTTCCTCCGAGACGATCATGAGTTCGTGGATGCCGACGCGGCCCTTGTAGCCCGTGCCACCGCACTTGGGGCAGCCGCGGGGGTTCGCCCGGAAGATCGGGCCGCTCCAACCAATCGCTTGCTCGAGGAGCTCCTTCTCCCGGGGGATCGGGTCGTGGGGCATCTTGCACACCTTGCAGACGCGGCGCATGAGGCGTTGCGCGCACACGCACAGCAGCGACGACGAGATCATGAAGGGCTCGATGCCCATGTCGGTGAGGCGGGCGATCGTGCTCGGGGCGTCGTTGGTGTGCAGCGTGGACAGCAGCAAGTGACCGGTGAGCGCGGCCTCGACGGCGATGTCCGCCGTCTCCTTGTCGCGGATTTCGCCGACCAGCACGATGTCGGGGTCCTGGCGCAGGAAGGCGCGCAAGGCGGCGGCGAACGTGAGTCCGATCTGCCGGTGCATCTGCATCTGGTTGATGCCGGCCAGGGTGTACTCGATCGGATCCTCCGCGGTGCGGATGACCAGCTCGGGGCTGTTGATCTCGTTGAGCGCGGAGTAGAGCGTCATCGACTTGCCCGAGCCGGTGGGACCGCAGTGCAGGATCATGCCGTAGGGCTGGCGGATGACCTCGCGGTACTTGGCGAGATTCTCCTCGGAGAAGCCGAGCATCGGCAGCGGCAGCGTGGACTTCTGCTTGTCGAGAATACGCATGACCACGCCTTCGCCGTGGTTGAGCGGGGCGGTGGAGACGCGAAGGTCGATGTCGATGTTCTTGCGGGTGTAGTTCTTGAAGACGATGCGTCCGTCCTGCGGCAACCGGCGCTCGGCGATGTCGAGGTTGCACATGATCTTCAGGCGGGCGACCAGTGCGGGGCCGACCTTGGCGGGCAAACGGAGCTTCTCCTGGCAGTTGCCGTCGATGCGGTAGCGGACGACGACCTCCTTCTCCCAGGGTTCGATGTGGATGTCGCTTGAGCCGGAAAGGTAGGCGTCCTCGATGATGCGGTTGGCCAGCTGGATGATCGGCGCGGACTCCTCCGAGGTGCTGTCCTGTTGCTCGAGCTCCTTCTCGACCGACTGGAATTCGACGCCGATCTTGCCGACGACATCGTCGAACTGCTGGCTCTCGCGGTTGGCGTCGGCGGCGAGTTTCTCGCGGATGTCCTTCTCGATGCTGAGCAGGCGCACGACCCGCTTGCCGGTGATCTCGCCGATCTTGGCGGTGACGCTCAGCTCGAAGGGGTTGGCGAGCGCGACGATGATCGTGTCGCCGATCTGCCCGACGGGCAGGACCATGTTCTGTTGGCAGAACGGCCGGTCGAGGTGCTCGAAGGTGCCGTTGTTGATCCTGTAGCGCGAGATCAGGAATGGCGCGATGCCGTAGGCCTTGGACTTGCCGAGCAGGATCTGGAACGGCGAGAGGTTGTACTCCTTCTGCAGCATCTGGTCGAGCGCCTCGCCCGGCAGGTCCTGCGGGGTGGCGACGATGGCGGTGCGCTGCTCGCCGGTGAGGCGGCCCATCTCTTCGAGTTTGTCGATCAGCAGGGTCTGGAGGCGTCCGAGCGGCATGGCAGAGGTTACTTTTTACCCAACCCGGATCCTTCGTTCTCGCGCTCCATCTTCAGTTTGCGCAGGAAATCCCCGATGTTCTCCATGCTCGTGACAAACCAGAGGATGGGCGTCTCGAGGGTGCGCTCCCAGTAGGAGCGCACGCCGGGGCTGAGATAGTAGGCTGTCGCCAGAAAGTGGGTTCCCTCCTCGATGTCGAAGGGCACCGTCCAGGTGGCCAGGCAGGCTCCCTCGTCGACCTTCTTGCGCAGGTCGTAGGGCTGGTCGTAGTTGCCGAGGTCCACCATCCCGAGGCCCATCTCCTCCACCTCGTAGGCGAGCAGCTGTTCCTCGGTGAGCGACTGTTTCTCGTAGATGAGGATGTGCAGCAGCGAAACGGTCTCGTTGTTCTCGTCGGCGGTGAGTTCCAGCAGCCGCTCGTTGGCGGCATCCAACGCCTCGATCGTGATCAGGTTGTGATCGACCAGACTCGAGCCGAGAGCCCGGTTGGCACGCATCATCAATGGCCGGTGATCAGACATGGGTGGGTACGACGGTTGGAGGGGGTGGTCCTCAGGGTGGTTGCTCGGCCCGGCGGCCGACAAGCCCGGAGTTGGGCTGTCGGTGGACGCGCCGGGACGGTGTCCGCTCAGGCTCGCTTCCGTGCCTTCTTGGGCTCCTTGGATCTCGTCGGAGCGGCCTTGGCCTTGCTGCCCGCCGGTTTGCGGCTCGGCGGGCGTTTCTTGGCGGGTTTCCCGCCGTGGCGCACGCGCTGGAGCAGCTCCAGCTTCAAGTCGGTGAGGCCGTCCTCGCGGAGGCAGGAGATCTCGAACACGTCGACCCGGTGCTTGCGTTTGAACTGCTTCAATTTCGCCGCGGCCTCGGGCAGGTCCATCTTGTTGGCCGCCACCAGCCGCGGTTTCTTCAGCAGCGCGGGATCGTAGAGGCGGAGCTCCTCCAGCAGGTGCTCGTAGTCGCTCCATGGATCCCGACCATCCACGCCGGCCATGTCGATGATCAGCAGCAGGAGCGTGCAGCGCTCGATGTGGCGGAGAAACCGGTGCCCGAGCCCGCGGTTCTCGTGGGCTCCCTCGATCAGGCCGGGCACGTCGGCCAGCGTGATCCGCTCGTAGCGGTCCGCGAATTCGATCACGCCGACCTGCGGCTGGAGGGTCGTGAACGGGTACGCCGCCATCTTCGGGTGGGCGTTGGTGATGTGGTTGGTCAGCGAGCTCTTGCCGGCGTTGGGATAACCCACCAGGCCGACATCGGCGATGCTCTTGAGCACGAGCCGGAAAATCCCGTGCTCGCCCGGCAGGCCGGGGTTGGCGCGCCGCGGGGCGCGGTTGGTCGAGGTCTTGAAGTGGATGTTGCCCCAGCCGCCCGTGCCGCCTTTGCACAGGACGAGGCGCTGGCCGTCCTGCGTGACCTCGCCCACCAGCTCGCCGGTCTCCTCGTTGGTGACGACGGTGCCCAGCGGCACCTTCAGGAGGGCGGGCCGGCCGCCGTGGCCGTTCTGGTCCTTGCTGCGGCCGTTCTCGCCCCGGCCGGCGTCCCAGTGCGGCTTGAACTAGTAGTCGATGAGGTTGTTCACGTCGTGGCTGCCGACCAGGACGACGTCGCCGCCCAGACCGCCGTCGCCGCCGTTGGGGCCGCCAAACGGGATGAACTTCTCGCGCCGGAAACTGGCGCAACCATTGCCGCCGTCTCCGGCGCGGGCTTTGATGACTACTTCGTCGACAAACATGGTGGCGACAATGAACCACCCCGCGGGCCGCGCACAACCGCAATGACACGAGCCTTGCCCGATTGCTCGGCATCCCGATGCTGGACGCCGCGTTTTTCCCCCTCAACCTTCCCCCCATGCGCGCGCCCCTTTGCCCCGTGTTTCTTGTCGTCGCCGTGATCCTCGCCGGCTGCCAGACGGTGGAGTATGCCGTGAAGGAGCGGTTCGGCATCCACAAGCGAGACATCCTTGTGGCCCGCGTGCACGATGCGCGCCAGGCCCAGGAGGAAGCGCGGCGGCAGTTCGCCAGCGCCTTGGAGGAGTTCATGGCCGTGACTGGCAACTCGGGCGGCGCGCTCGCCGAGCGCTACGCCAAGCTTCAGCACGAGTTTGCCCGCAGCGAAGCCCGCGCCGCCGCCGTCAAGGAGCGCATCTCCGAGATCGAGCGGGTGGCGCGCGCTCTCTTCAAGGAGTGGCGCCACGAGCTCGACGACTACCGCGATGCCGCCCTGCGCGACATCAGCCGGAAACAGCTGGCCGACACGGAGGCGCGCTACGCCGTCCTTTCCGCCTCGCTGCACCGTGCCGCCGCGACGATGGAGCCGGTGCTCGACCGGTTCCGCGACCAGGTGCTGTTCCTCAAGCACAACCTCAACGCCAGCGCGATCGCCCAGCTCGACACGAACCATCGCCAGCTCCAGTCGGAGATCGGCCACCTGATCGCGGAGATGGAATCCTCCATCCGCGAGGCCGATGCGTTTCTCGCCGCGCTTCCCGCGGCCGGCGAGTAGGGGCCCCGGCCGCAGCCGCGTGTCGGGCCGACCGGCTAGCGCTTGGGTTTGCCCCCCAGCACGCCGTTCACGCACTCGATCAGCTCCTGCGCCGTGAACGGCTTGATCAGGTAGGCGCGGGCGCCGAGCTCGCGCCCGAGGCTCTGCGCCTCGGGCGAGGCGCAACCGCTGACGATGACGATCGGGATCCGGTCGAGATCCTCGTAGTCGCGCAACAGGTCGATGAAGCTGTAGCCGTTCACATCCGGCAGGAGGAGATCGAGCAGGATGAGGTCGGGGCGTTTCGCCTGCATGGCCTCGAGCGCGGCTGCGGCGGTGGCCGCGATCTGCACCTCGTAGCCTGCATAGTTCAGCGCGCGCCGCACGGCCTCCGCCGAGAGGTGCTCGTCTTCGACGCAAAGAATCATTTTCGGCATATTGGGGATGGAGACATGGGTCGCTGGGCGAAGTCCTGCAGGGCCGGCACGGAAAGAACGGTTCTCTTCCGGAGAAGGGGCGGGGCACCCCGATCCGCCGGCAGTGAGAAACCAAGCTCAGGGACCATCATGTTTGCACCGCGAGACAAAGCACCGAGCGCGCCGAGGGCAATCGTGTTTCCTGCTCCGCGCGCCGTTGTCCGGCTGGTGGCGGCGACTGAGCGCGCCGCGGCCCGCTCGGGCGTTGCGAAACCACCGCGATTGTTTTCGTTGGCGGCCATGCGAAAACCGTCCCGCCTCTGTCTGCTGGCGACCCTCTTCGGTCTGATCATCTCGCCGGTTGTCGCGGCCGCGGGTGGTGCCGCCCCGGTGTTTCCGGTTCCGCTGGAGAGCTACGGCGACGGTGGGGCGGCCGGTCTCGGGTCCGTGCTGGCGGGGCGCGTCGCGGCGGAGCCTTTCAATCTCGTGGCCGCGCTGATCTTTCTCGCGGCGATCGTGCACACGTTCTTTGCGGGGAAGATCCGGCGCTGGGCCCATCTGGTCGAGACCCGGCACCGCGAGCGGCTCGGCCGTGGTCTTGAGCCGGCGGACTCGGCCGACGGGGAGGGGCGGCCGGCGGAGGTGAGCTTCAGCGGCCAGATCCTCCATTTCCTCGGCGAGGTGGAGGCGATCTTCGGCCTCTGGGTGGTCGCGCTCGCCGGAGCCATCGTCTGGTTCAAGGGGCTCGACACGGCGATCCACTATGTGGGCGTGCAGGTGAACTACACCGAGCCGCTCTTCGTGGTCGTCATCATGACCCTCGCCTCGACCCGGCCGGTGCTGCGGCTCGCGGAACAGTGCCTGCACGCCGCGTCGCGCCTCGGGGGCGCCACGCCGGCGGCGTGGTGGTTGGCGATTCTCACGCTCGGGCCGGTGCTCGGCTCGTTCATCACCGAGCCCGCCGCCATGACGATCTCGGCGCTCCTGCTGGCGAAGCAGTTCTACGCACTGCAGCCGGGCGCGCGACTGAAGTACGCCACCCTCGGACTGCTCTTCGTCAACATCTCCGTCGGGGGCACGCTCACGCATTTCGCCGCCCCGCCGGTGCTGATGGTCGCCGCCCCGTGGAAATGGGATCTCGCCCACATGTTCACCCACTTCGGCTGGAAGGCGGTGGTGGGCATCCTGGCGGCCAATGCCGTCTATTTCGGCGTGTTCCGCCGCGAGCTGGGCGCGTTGCGCCCGACCCCGCCGGCTCGGGCCAGCCGCGGCCACGACGCCGCGGTGCCGGCCTGGATCACCGCGGTGCATGTCGGATTCCTCGGCTTCACGGTGTGGATGGCGCACTATCCGGCACTGTTCATCGGCGGGTTCCTCTTCTTCCTGGCCTTCGCGCAGGCGACCGAGCACCACCAGTCCAAGGTGGATCTCAAGCCGGCGCTGCTGGTCGGCTTCTTCCTCGCGGGCCTGGTCAACCACGGCGGTGTCCAGGGCTGGTGGATCGAGCCGATCCTCACGCGTTTGGGCGAGTTGCCGCTCTTTCTCGGAGCGACGTTGCTCACCGCCTTCAACGACAACGCCGCGATCACCTATCTCGCGACCCTGGTTCCCGGTTTCTCCGAGGCGCTGAAGTATGCGGTGGTCGCCGGCGCGGTCACGGGTGGGGGCCTGACCGTGATCGCCAACGCCCCGAATCCGGCCGGCCAGTCGATCCTCGCGCGTTTCTTTCCGGATGGCATCTCGCCGCTCGGGCTGCTGTGTGGCGCGCTCATCCCGACGGTGATCGTGGGCGCGGCGTTTCTGATCCTGTAGCGATTGCTCCGCCGCTCGACCCCGCGAGCGGCGGGCTGCGCCTACGGCGGGGGCTGGTGCGGGATCGAGCCTCTCCACGGGTTCCCTCGACCCCCGCGGTCGGGCGGGGGAGCGGGGTGTGTGCCTTGCATGAAACGGATTCATGGAGGCGGGCACTGCGCCAATTCTACCGTTATAGCGCCGGTTCGGCGGTCGGTTCCGGTTTTGCTTTTGCCTGGGTGCCCGGCGCGGGGTCGAATCGACCTTTCGCTTTTCCATGCACCCTATTCTCGCCTCCACCGACGGGGCGGCTTTCTCAGTCTCACCCGTCTGGATCATTCCCTTCGCGACGCTGCTTGCGCTGATCGCGACCATGCCTCTCTCGCCGCACGGCGTGAAGCACCTCTGGGAGAAGTTCTACCCGGCGGTGGCCATCGGGCTCGGCGCGATCGTCGCCGCCTTCTACCTCCTGAAGGTGCCGCATGGCGGTCATGAGGTTTTCAAGACGATGGAGGAGTACTTCGCCTTCATCGTGCTGATCGGCTCGCTCTTCGTGGTGGCGGGCAACATCCACATCTCCATCCGCGGCGAGGCGCGGCCGTTCGGCAATGTGATGTTCCTCCTCGTCGGCGCCCTGCTGGCCAACCTCATCGGCACCACCGGCGCCTCGATGGTGCTCATCCGCCCGTGGATCCGGATGAACAAGTACCGCATCACCGCCTTCCACATCGTCTTCTTCATCTTCGTCGTCTCCAACGTCGGCGGCGCGCTCACGCCGATCGGCGATCCGCCGCTCTTCCTCGGCTTCCTGCACGGCGTGCCGTTCTTCTGGCTGCTCGAGAAGGCGATGCTGCCGTGGCTCTTCACCCTCGGCCTGGTGCTCGCCGCCTTCTTCGTCTACGACTACCGCAACTTCCTGCGCGCGCCGAAGCCGATCCGGGAGAAGGAGACCTCCAAGGAGCCGGCGGTGCGCGTCGAGGGCATGCACAACCTGCTCTTCCTGCTGGTGATCGTGGCCGGCGTGTTCATGCCCGAGCAATACTACATCCGGCAGATCGCGATGCTCGCCGCGGCCGTGGCCTCGTACCTCACCACCCGCAAGTCGGTGCGCGAGGCCAACGAGTTCTCCTTCGGCCCGATCAAGGAGGTCGGCTTCCTCTTCGTCGGCATCTTCGCCACGATGATGCCCGCCCTCGACTACCTCAAGGAGCACGGCCAGGAGTTCGGCTTCAACAAACCGTTCCAATACTACGTCTCCTCCGGCTCGCTTTCCGCGGTCCTCGACAATGCGCCGACCTACCTCAACTTCCTTACCCTCGCCGAGTCCTCGGTGATCCCGGCCGACGTGCAGGCCAAGGCGGCGGCGGTCTCCGCCGCGGGCGGGAACGGCGAGCGCGAGGTGCAGGTGCCGTGGCTGCTCGACCCCGCAAGCAAGGCGGACACGGTTCCGGCGTCGCTCTTTGTCGTCGCTGTCAGCCTCGGCGCGGTGTTCTTCGGCGCGATGACGTACATCGGTAACGGTCCGAACTTCATGGTGAAGTCGATCGCCGACAGCTCGAAGGTCCACACGCCGACGTTCTTCGGCTACGTCTTCAAATACAGCCTGCCGATCCTGCTGCCGATCCTGCTGCTGACCGGTTGGCTCTTCCTCTGAGCGGGCGACGACGTCCGCGTCTCGGTTCTCCTCCGCCAACGGCCGCGCCCACGGGTGCGGCCGTTTTGTTTGGCGCGGCGACGGCACGGGAGAACCACCGGCTCCACGGCGGGAATGGAACTCGCGCGGCGGCGCAGTTGCGTTACCTCCTCCGGCATGCCGATCGAACCGACACCCCAGGAACATGGCGAGGCGACCGCCTCGCTCAAACGGTATTTCGCCTCCGAACTGGAGATGGAGTTGAGCGACCTGCGGGCGAAGCTGCTGCTGGATTTCCTCCTGAAGGAGATCGGTCCGCTGGCCTACAACCGCGGCGTGCAGGATGCGGAGAAGTTCTTCCGCGCGCGACTCGAGGACCTGTCCGGCACCTGTTTCGAGCCGCCGTTTAGGTACTGGCGCGAGAACCGGAAACGGTGAGGTGGCGCATTGCCGCGCGCGGGTGCGGCAGTCCCGGCGACCTGTCCTGGGCCGTGCGCCGTCCCATCGGGCGCGTCCTCGCTACAGCAGCTTCTCCAGCGCGCGGTGATCCGTCTTGCCGGTGCCGAGCTTGGGGATCGCGGGGACGATCTTGAGCTCGCGGGGCATGGCGAGGTTCGGGATCCCCTTCTCGCGGAGCACCGCGCGGAGCGCGTCGAGCGTGAGCCGGGGCTCGTTGGTCGCGGCCAGCAGGCGCTCGCCCTTGTCCTCGTCGGGGCGGGCGATGATCGCGACCTGGCAGCGCAGCCCGAACTGCGGGAACGCGCCGGCGAGGGCGTCCTCCACGGCCCCGAGGCTCACCATCTCGCCGCTGATCTTCGCGAAACGTTTCAGCCGGCCCTGGATGCGGATGAAGTTCTCGGTGTCGATCGTGACGATGTCGCCGGTGTCGTACCAGCCGGCGAGGGCGCGGAACTTCGCGTTGGGCTCCTCGTTGAGGTAGCCCTTCATCACGTTCGGTCCGCGCACGAGGAGCCGTCCGCCTTCGGGCACGCCTTCGACGTGCTCGATCCGGGCCTCCATGCCGGGAAGGAGCTTGCCCGCGGTGCCGACCTTCGGAGTGAGCGGCGTGTTCACGGCCAGCACCGGGCTGCATTCGGTGGCGCCGTAGCCCTCGAGGATGCGGACCCCGAAGCGCTGGGCCCAGAGCGCCGAGGTCGACTCCTGGATCTTCTCGGCGCCGGCGAAGAGATAGCGCAACAGCCGGAAGTCGTAGGCGTGGGCGCGGCGGGCGTAGAGGTTGAGGAAGGTGTTCGTCGCGAGGAGCAGCGTGCTGCTCTGCATGTAGACGGCGGTCGGCACGATGCGGTAGTGCAGCGGCGACGGGTAGAGGAAGGTCCGGAAGCCGCGCACCAACGGGAGGAGCAGGCCGCCGGTCAGGCCGAAGCTGTGGAAGAGCGGCAACGCGCAGAACATCCGGTCGTGGTCATCGAGGTCGCTGACCGCGAGCATCTGGCGGACGTTGGCGAGGAGGTTGGCGTGGGTGAGCTCGACCCCTTTGGGGGTGCCCTCGGAGCCGCTGGTGAAGAGGATCACCGCGGTGGCCCCGGCGTCATCGTGCGGCGGAGGCGGCAGGCGCGCGAGGCCGGCGAGCGCCGCCAGTTTGGCGAGGCGACCGATGCCGGCGCGGACATCCTCGAGGAAGATCAGCTCGATGCCCGCCTCGGTGAGCGGCTCGAGCTTCAGTTTCGCCTTCTCGACGAAGGTGCGGGAGGTGATTACCTGCCGGAGGCCCGCGAGCTGCGCGCAGGTGAGCATGATCGCCGGCCCGGTGGTGTAGTTGAGGATCGCGGGAATCTTGCCCAGCGACCAGAGCGAGAGGAACGCGACCGGCGCGGCGTTGACGTTGGGCAGGAGGACGCCGACGCGCTCGGCGTCGGGCTTCAGGAGCGCCCGCCACCGGCGCGCCAGCAGCGCCGCGCCGACGAAGAGCCGGCGGTAGGTGAGCTTGGCGGTGACATCGGCGACGGCGACCACGCCCCGCGCATGGCGGGCGGTCGCGCGGATCGCGGCCGGAATGGTGCGTGGGCCGAAGGTGTGCTCGACGGCGAAGCGCTGCTCGCGCATGCGGTCGAGCACCCAGTCGGTGAGCTGGTCGCGGGCGACGGCGGTGGTCACGTGGCCGAGCGCCGGCGGGGTGAGCGCGTCGCTGAAGTGCGCGGTCACGGTGGGGAACCAGCGTTTGCGATCCTGGTTGCGCGACCAGGGCAGCCGGTGGGCACCGCGGAGGTGGGCGGTGATGACCTTGGCCTTGGAGTGGTGGAGGAGGAAGCCGGTGCCGTCGAAGAGCTTCATCTGCGAACCGGTCACGGAGATCCGCCCCTCGGGGAAGAGCACGAGCCGGCCGCCGGTCTGGAGGTACTCGGCCATGCGCTTCGCGGCGTAGGGCGAGAGCGGATCGACCGGGAACGTGCGGCGGTTGACCATGATCCAGCGGTGGAAGATCGAGGCCTGCGCGGTGGTCGAGGAGGTGACGAAGCGCCAGTCGCCCTCGAGGCAGACGCCGAGCAGGAGCCAGTCGAACCACGACACGTGGTTGGGCAGGAGCAGCACCGGCCCCGGGGTCTTCAGCGACTCGGTGTTGTAGGCACGGAAGCGGAAGCAGAGGCGCAGGAGGAGGCGGAGGAAGGTGAGCATTGCGGAATGCTGATTGCGGATTGGCGGAAAGGGGACCGGCGGGCCGGGGACGGAGGGAGATATGTGGTGGGCGGGTCTGCTGTTCCGGGGCCGAAGCGATCGCTACGACCGATCTGATTCAGTCGCGCGGCCGCCCGCGTGGCGCCGGTCGTCCTCGGCGCGGGCGGCGGCGAGACCACGCTTCTCGTCGATGAAGAGGGTGATCACGCCGCCGCCGAGGAGGAAGGCGAGCAGCACGAAGAGGGCGGCCGGCGTGCCCCAGACGTCCTTGGCGTAGCCGAAGGGGATTGTGAAGACGGCGGCGAGTTTGAAGACCAGCCCCCAGAGCCCGAAGAACTCGGCGCTGCGGCTGGCGGGCGTGAGGTAGCCGACGAAGGCACGGTTGGCGGCGCCGAGCGAACCGAGCCCGAAGCCGATGAGGTTGCCGATCAGCCAGAGCGGCCAGGTGGGGAAGGCGGCGGGATCGGCGGACTGCCCGCGCACCCAGGCGAAGGCGGCGAAGCCGGCGGTGGTCGCGATCCAAAGCACGAGCAGCAGGAGGGTGGTGCGTTTGTGGCCGAAGCGATCCTGGCAGAAGGTCGGCAACAGCGTACCCAGGATTCCGGACACGGTGATCACCGCGATGAAGAGCACGAGCTGGACGTCGTTGAACCCGAATTCCTTCGCGAGGACCGAGGCGAACATGATGATCACCGACATCCCCGTGCCGTAGAAGAGGGAGGCCAGGAGCAGCAGCGCGACGTCGCGAAACCGGCGCGCGTGCCCGAAGGAATCGGCGAGGCGGCGGAAGCCGGCCGTGAGCAGCGGCGTGCGCGGGCCGTCGGCGGGCGGCGGACGTTCGCGCAGGAACAGGAGTGTCGGGATCGCGAAGGCGAAGAACCACAGCCCGGCGAAGACGAAGATGGGGTGCCACGACTCGGGGGATTTCCAGCCGAAGGCGATCATGCCGCCGGCGGTGAGCGCGAGCAGCAGCAGCGCGGCGAAATAGGCGCACGCCCAGGAGAAGCCCGAGACGCGTCCGAAGTTCTCGCGCGTGGAGAGCTCGGGCAGGAAGGACCCGAGGAAGTTCTCCCCGATGGAGAACATGAAGTTGGCCGGGATGTAGAGCAGCACCGCCAGCCAGAACTGTCCGGGGCCGACCAATGCGAGGCCGCAGGTGAACGCCGCGCAGAGGAAACCGGTGAGCAGCAGCGCCCGCTTCTTCCACGCCCGCTCATCGGCGACGGCCCCGGCGAGCGGCGAGGCGATGACGACCAGCAGCATGCTCGTGGCGTAGGTGAGGGACCAGAGCAGGTCGTCGCGGGCCGGGTCCCGCACCACGACCTGCTGGAAGAAGATCGAGAACAGCAGCGTGTTGACGATGAGCGTGAACGACTGGTTCGCGACGTCGAAGGAGATCCAGGACCAGAGCTGGCCCTGCTTTGGCAGGCCGTGCAAGGGGTAGAGTTGGGGGCGCATGCGGTGGACTGCGACAGGGACAGGGCTATTCGAGGACGATCTCCTCGGGCCATGGTTTCTGCAGACAGTGTCCCCAGAACAGATCGATCCAGGAAAGACTGTAGAGCTGCTGCACGCGGTGGATCCAATCGGCCCCACGAGGTTTGACGAACCAATCTTTGCCCTCCCGCTGGGCGATGCCGAGCCGGCGCAACCAACCGAACAGGCGCGGAAAGTCCGCCTCGGGTTCCGAACCGAAACACTTGTGGTAGTCGTCGACCGGGACGCGGAGCTGGTAGATCTTCCAGTAGAGCCAATGGGCCCGGTGGAAACGGGGGTCGGCCTCGAGGACCAGCGCGGGGTGCTGGCCGTCGGGCGCGGTGTAGGCGGCGATGTCGAACGTGTTGAACCGAAAGCCGTCGAGCGATCGCGAGGCGGCACCGGCGCCGAAACCGCGGAACGTCTCGAGGGTGACAGTGGTGTAGGTGGGTCTGCCGGGGCGGTTGAAGCTCCAGACAGAAGTGGGCTGCAGTCCGCGTGCGAGGCAGAGGCGACGCAACGCGCGGGCGGCGCGGTCGCGGTGAAGGAGCGTGCGCACCGATGCGAGCACGGCGCGGCGGGTGTGGCGGAACGGAAGAAGCGGATACGCGCTGATCTGATGCACGCCGCGGTCGAGCAGAACGGCGGCATCGGCGAGGAGTTCTCCGGTGGTTTGGTCCCCGATGCCGTAGATCAGGTTCGTGTCGACGCAGCGGAATCCGGCGGCGAGCAGCGTGTCAACCGAGCGGAGGATCTGCTCGGGCGCGGTCGAGCGCCCCAGCCGGCGCAGCGTGTCGGTGTGGAGCGACTCGGCGCCGAGGCTGACGCGATCGAAGCCGCGCGCGCGCAGGACGGACGTGGTGGCGGTTGTGACATCGGCGGGATGCAGCTCGAGGCCGAGGGCGGTCTGCGGCGTGAGGCGCGGGGCGAGCAGCGTGAGGATCTGCTCGATCGCAGGGAGCAGGAGGAAGGGCGTGCCGCCGCCGAAGTAGACCGCATCGAGCATCCGGTCGGGGCTGGCGGCGAGCCAGGCGCGCGTTTCGGCGAGCAGAGCCCGGGTGTAGGCGGCCGCGAGGTCCGGTTCGTGGCGGGTTTTCAGGTAGGGGCAATAGGCGCAGAGCGTGCGGCAGAACGGCAGGTGGAAGTAGAGGTTGGCCGCGGGCGGCTCCGGGGCCGGCGAGCCGGCCGGGGTGGTCCGGCCGCGGCGGAAACGCAACGGCCAGCCGGGGCCGACGAAGTGTTGGTAGAGTCCGCGCCGCACGAGGCGTGAGACGGTGGAGTGGCGGAGTCGGTGGGTGTTCATGCGTAGCGCGGGTAGGTTCGAAGCATCTGGGCGATGGCGCGCACGTTGCCGGAGAACAGGAGCCCGAACTCGACGGCGAAGAGATAGCCACAGTCCCGGCAGAGCCCGTCGAGGTGCACACAACGGCCGCAGGTGCTGACCTTTCCCTCCTCGACGACGAGACATTGGGCGCAGGGGCGGGGCCAGTCGTTGCGCAGCCAGCGGTCGAGGGCGGTCTCGAGGTTGAAGACCGGGTAGCCCTCGTGGAGCAGCGTGCGGATCGTCTCGACGGCCTGCCGGCGTCCGGAGGGGTCGAGGGCGAGGTGTTCGGTGCCGGCGTAGGGCGTGTGGAAATTGAACGAGATGCAGCGCAATGCCGGATGGCCGCGGACAAAGTCCGCGAGCGGGCGGAGTTCGGCGAGGTTCCAGGCGTTGACGGCGGTGTAGACGACGATGTTGCGGCGGGGGTGATCGGCGAGGTTGGCCAGCACGCGGCGCCATGTGCCCGCGCCGCGGATCCGGTCGTGGGCGGCCTCGGTGCCGTCGAGGCTGAGGAACACGAGGTCGGCGCCGGGGATGTGGGTGCGGAGGGTGCCGTTGGTGACGACCTGCACGGAGAAGAACCCCATCGCTTTCGCTTCGCCGATGAGGTCCTCGATCGTGGTGTCGCCATCCTGCCAGAGGGTGGTCTCTCCGCCGCAGAGGAAGAGGATGCGCACGCCGTGGGCGCGGAGGAGCGCGAGGTCACGGCGCACCTGGGCGGCGCTGGAGAGCGAGCGGCGGTGGTTGGCGACGCCGCAGTGCGCGCACTGCAAGTTGCAGCGGTCGCCGATGATGATGGTTCCGAGGATGGGCGCGGTGCGCCGAAACAGAATTGAGCCGAGTCCGAAGGCGCCGAGGCGGAGGTATTGCGTCGGTGTCATGAGATCTTGTGGGGGGTGCGGCGGGCCCGGAGCATGACGGCGACCGTTGCGCAACCCAAGGCGGCGAGGCAGTGCTTGAGGGAGTGGCCGCTGAACAGGTGGCCGGTCAGATCGAAGATGAAGCGGTCGGAGTGCTCCGCCGCGACGGCGAGGGCGTAGCAACCGAGTCCGGCCACGAGCCAGCTACGGCCGTCGCCGCGTTTGGGGAAGAGCGCGAGCAGGGCCGGCACACCAACCAGCGCGAGCGACTGCGCCGCGAAGTACGGCCGGAGGTCGTCGAGGCCCTGCCACCAGACGACGCTGAAGACCCCGAAGGCCAAGACCGGCAGGAGCACGCGGCGCCCGAGGGACGGTGAGACCGTCTCGCCGAGCACGGCGGCGAAGAGACTGGTGAACATGAGCGAGAGCGGGAGGCGGTCCCAGACGATCGAGGTGTCGTTCGGCGCGAGGTGGTACCAGCCGGAGCCGAACCCAACGAGCGCCAGCGCGCCGAAGAAGACGAGCCAGGTCGCCCGGTGCGGCGTCGCGGGTTGGTGCAGCGCCTCGCGGAGACCGAACAAGCCGGCGAGGAGAAGCGGCAGGTTGGTGAGGACATCGAGGGTGTTGGGCAGCCCGAGCCAGGCGCGCTGGTCGACGAAGGCGTGGTAGGACTGGGCCTGGTGCAGGGGCGGAATCAGGAAGAGAAGCGTTGGCGGCAGGGCGATGAGGATCAGCGCCGCGACGAGGCGGGGGAGCGTGTGCGGCGGTCGAGCGGCGGTGCGGGCCGCTGGCGTGCGGGTGATCACGGCCGCCGGCAGGGTGAGGCGTGGGCGCGTGGAGGAGGCGACTGGCGAGGACGGAACCGGGATCGATGAGGTGCTCATGGGCGGTGTTTTTGAAGCGCCCAGAGTCTAGCTCCGTCCGAGGTGGAACCGTTATTTGATAAATCCGATGTGCGGTATCAATGCCGGCGATGGACGGAGCGGACGTGATCCCGGCGGATGGTGTAACCGACCAGCGGATTCAGCGGGGCCCGGAGTGCAGGACGGCGGCCCCGTCACATCGTCCGCCGTGCACCGTGCTGGAGGTTGCGGGTCGGATCCCGCCCCCGCGGGGCTCAGTAGCGCTGGAGGGATGAATCGATCTCGGCGGCCCACGCGTCGATGCCGCCGCGGATGTTGATGGCACGAGCGAAGCCGTTGGCGCGGAGAAACTGCGTCACGCGTGCGCTGCGGGCGCCGTGGTGGCAGAGCACGAGGAGCTTCCGGTCGCGGGGCAGCGTGTCGAGCGAGGCCGGCACCTCGCGCATCGGGAGGAGCCGGCTGCCGCGAATCTGGCAGATCGCGTGCTCATGGGGTTCGCGGACGTCGAGGAGGGCGGCGTCGCCGGCGGCGAGCCAAGCCCGGGCGGTAGCGACATCGATCTCGAACGGGGCGGGATCGCCATCCGCGGTGTCGGCCCCGGCGGCCGGTGCGTGATCGGCCGCCGCCGGTGTCGCGCAGCCGAAGGCGTAGGCTTCGGGGCGGAGTTCGCGGATCGTCGGGCTGGTGCTGCAGAGCGGGCAGGCGGGGTCGCGGCGGACGTTGAGGGTGCGGAAGCGGTGGGCGAGGGCGTCGAACACCACAAGGCGGCCGTGGAGCGGTTCGCCGATGCCGAGGATCAGCTTGATCGCCTCGAGCGCCTGCAGGCTGCCGATCGTGCCGCATAGCGCGCCGAGCACGCCGGCCTCGCCGCAGTTGGGCACGGAACCCGGCGGCGGCGGCTCGGGAAACAGGCAGCGGTAGCAGGGCGCTCCGCGTGACGGATCGAAGACGGAGACCTGTCCTTCGAACTGGAAGATGCTCCCGTACACGAGCGGACGCCGGGCGAGCACCGCGGCGTCGTTGTTGAGATAACGCGTCGGGAAGTTGTCGGTCCCGTCGACGACGATGTCGTAGCCCGCGAACAGCCGGAGGGCGTTGGCGGCGGTCGCCCCTTCGGGGTGCCGGACGATGCGGGTGTGCGGGTTGAGCGCGGCGAGCCGAGCCGCGGCGGACTCGACCTTGGGATGTCCGATGGACGCGGTATCGTGGAGGATCTGGCGCTGCAGGTTGTGCGCCTCGACCTTGTCGAAGTCGGCGATGCCGATGGTCCCCACCCCCGCGGCGGCGAGATAGAGCGCGGCCGGGCTGCCGAGGCCACCCGCGCCGACGACGAGTACCTTGGCCGCGGCGAGCTTGCGCTGCCCTTCGACGCCGACACCCGGCAGCAGGATGTGGCGGCTGTAGCGGGCGAGCTCGGCAGGGGAGAGGTCGGGAATGCTGTCGGACGATGGCATCGCGGGCGGAGATAGAGGAGATCCGATGGAGTTGGCAACGATGCGGCGGCGCTGGTTGGCGGGCCGCTACGGCCGGGTCGCCACTTCGCCGTTGACCGCCGCGGCCGGGCCCGGAGCCTCGGGCGCATGGCGAATCGTTATGTTGTCATCATGGCCGGTGGGCGCGGTGAGCGTTTCTGGCCCCAGAGCCGTTTGGCGATGCCGAAGCACCTGCTGCCCATCGTGGGCGACCGCGCGCTGCTGGTGCAGACCATCGAGCGGCTGCTGCCGATGATTCCGGCCGAGCGCGTGCTGATCATCACCAACCGGCAGCAGGCTCCCGCCATCCGCGGGCTGTGCCCAATGTTGCCGGTGGAGAACATCATCGCCGAGCCGGTGGGCCGGGACACGGCGGCGGCCGTCGGTCTGGCGCTGGTGCTCGTGCGGCGGCGCGATCCGCAGGCGACGTTCGCGATGCTGCCGGCCGACCATGTGATCCTCGATACGGTGGCGTTTCGCGCGGACCTGGAGCGGGCGTTCACCGCCGCCGAGCGCGAGTCGTTGCTCGTCACCCTCGGCATCCAGCCGACCGAGCCGGCGGACGGTTTTGGTTACATCCAGCGCGGCGCCGCGCGCGCGGGCGTCGAGGGGCTGCATGACGTGAGCCGCTTCGTCGAGAAGCCCACCCGCGAGGTGGCACAGGGCTACCTCGCCACCGGCGAGTACCTCTGGAACGCCGGGATGTTCTTCTGGCGCGTGCCGGTCATCGCGGAGGCCTTCGCCCAGCATGTCCCCGATCTCTGGGCCGATCTCGGCAAGCTCGACGCCGCGCTCGGGGCCGGACAGTCGCTCGACACCGTGCTTGCGGCGCTCTACCCGGTGTTGAAGAAGATCTCGGTCGACTACGCGCTGATCGAGAAGGCGCGCAACGTGGCGGTGATTCCGGCGCGGTTCGACTGGGACGACGTGGGGGCCTGGCCGGCGGTGACGCGGCATTTCCCGGCCGACTCGGCCGGCAACGTCGTGCGCGGCCTGGCCGTCGTCGAGCGGGCGGCCGGCAACCTTGTCGTCTCCACCCCGGATCACCTCGTGGCCGTGCTCGGCGTGCAGGACTTGATCGTCGTGCACACCCCCGACGCGACGCTGGTGTGCCCGAAGGACAAGGCGCAGCAAATCAAGGCGCTGCTCAAACGCTGCGAGTCGGCGGAGGAGCTCAAGCGGTTCCTCTGAGGCGGCGTGGCTGGTCCGGCACCAACGACGATGAGATTTCTGGGCATCGATCCGGGCGAGAAGCGCATCGGGCTGGCGGTGGGCGACGACATCGGCATCGCCTCGCCGCTGCCCGCGCTCACGCAGGCGAAACCCGAGGATCGCTGGGCGGCGCTCACTGCGCTGGTGAAGGCGCAACGCATCACCGAGCTGGTGGTCGGCTGCCCGTTCAACATGGATGGCACGATCGGGCCGTCGGCAAAGAAGGCCGAGGCGTTCGCCGCCGAGCTGCGGACGCGTTTCGGCCTGCCGGTGCATCTGGTCGACGAACGCCTGACGTCGCACCTTGCCGAGCAGTCGATCCCGCGGAAGAAGCTGCGGCAGGTCCGCAGCTCGGGCGTGGTCGACTCGCGGGCGGCGGCGATCCTGCTCGGCGACTATCTCGCGCAACGTTTCCCGCCGCCGTTGGCGGAGATGCCGGAGGACCTGTGAACGCGTCGCCGTCACCGGAGGAAACTGTCGCGGCGCCGGCGGGCGCGGCGGAGAAGCCGGCCGCAGCGATGCGCTGGCGTGCGACGTGCGCCTACGTGGGCACGACGCTCGAGGGCTGGCAGGCGCAGGCGAGCAAGCGCTCCGTGCAGGACCACCTCGAGAAGTGCCTTGCGCGGATCTTCGGCCGGCCGATCCGCATCCACGGCAGCGGGCGGACCGACTCGGGTGTGCACGCGCGCGGGCAGGTCTTTCATTTCGACGCCGACTGGCGGCACGGTGCGGAGAAATTGCTGCGCGCGATCTCGATCGGGATTCCTCCGGCGATCCAGGTGACCTCCCTGCGGCCGGCGGAACCGGGGTTCCACGCGCGCTTCGGCGCCACGGGGAAACGCTACGTCTATTTCCTCCACCGCGGACGGGCGGATCCGTTCGAGGATCCCTTCTGCTGGTCCCTCGGCGACCGGCCGCTCGATATGGAGGCGATGCGCGCCACGGCGAAGCTGCTGGTGGGGCGGCACGACTTCCGCGCCTTCAGCGCGTTCAACCGGGTGGAGCGGGAATCCACGGTGCGGACGCTCCGGCGGCTCGACGTGATCGGACGCGGGCGGCGGCTGCGGGTGGTGGCGGAGGCGGACGGCTTCCTCTACAAGATGGTGCGCACGCTCGTCGGCGCATTGGTGGGCGTGGGCCTGGGCAAGCTGCAGCCGGACCAGGTCGCAGCGTTGCTGGACGGGCGGAAGCGCGAACACCTGATCGAGACGGCGCCGGCCAAGGGGCTGTTCCTCTGGCGGGTGGAGTATGGGCGCCGGCGGAAGACGGAGTCGGCGCCGGCGGACGCCGACGAGTGACCGGCCGGCCCCGGCCTGTTTTGGGGCTTCACGTCGCGTCGGAATGGCGACAGTTTTGCCCGCGGCATGGGGAACGAGCGAAAGCAGAAATGGCGGACCTGGCTGCGGGCCTTGCGCGACGCGTGGTTTCCCCCGGTCTGCGCGCATTGCCGGGCACTGGTCGATCCGACGCGGCGCCACCATCTCTGCGAGCGCTGCAGCCGGCGCGTGCAACGGGTGGCCGGGCCGCACTGCACGACGTGCGGCTATCCGTTCTTCGGCGACACCGCCACCGATCGCGTGTGCGAGCATTGTTTTGCCCTGGAACCCGAGTTCCGCGAGGGGCGCACCGCGGTGCTGCTGCGCGGTCCGGCGCGGACGCTGGTGCTCGACATCAAGTACCACGGCGCGTTGCACCTGCTCGAGGAGATCGGGCTGATCGCCGGCGAAGCCGAGGGCTTCCTCGGGTACCTCCGCGGGGCGGTGCTTGTGCCCGTGCCGCTGCATCCGCGGAAGCTGCGCGAACGCGGCTACAACCAGTCGCGCCTGCTCGCCGAGACGTTCGCCCGCGCCGCGGGCGGAGGCACGTGCGTGGCCGAGCCGTTGCGCCGGGTGGTGGACACGCCCACGCAGACGAGGCTCGACCGGAGGACACGGCAGGAGAACCTCAAGAATGCCTTTGCGCCGGCCTGCGGCCGCCGCCTTGATCCCGCCCGGCGTCTTGTCCTGATCGACGACGTCTTCACGACCGGGGCCACGCTCAACGCCTGCGCGCGAGTCTTGCGCCGGGCGGGGGCCGTGACCATCGATGTCGCGACCTTCGGGCACGGCTGATCCGGCCGTGCCGCACCATCGTTCTTCCCGTGATTCCCGCCCTCCACGACTACGAGAGCACCAAAGCCTACCTCTGCGGCATCAAGATCCGCGGAGTGCGGCTCGGCATCGACCGGATGCGGCTGCTCGCGGCGGCGCTCGGGCATCCGGAACGGAGCTGCCCCTGCATCCATGTGGCGGGCACCAATGGCAAGGGCTCCGTCTCCGCAATGCTCGAGTCGATCTTCCGCATGGCGGGTTGGCGGACCGGGCTGTACACCTCGCCGCACCTCGTGCGGCTGGGCGAGCGCATCCAGGTCGACCGGGTGGCGATGACCGACGACGAGATTGTCGCCTATGCCCGCGAGATCCAGGGGCATGCCGACGCGCTCGCCGCCCGCGACATCGAGGACCACCCCAGTTTCTTCGAGTTCATGACCGGCGCCGCGTTCCTGCATTTCGCCCGGCAGCATGCCGACATTGCGATCGTCGAGGTCGGCCTGGGCGGCCGGTTTGACGCCACCAACATCGTCGAGCCCGAGATTGCAGTGATCACCTCGATCGGGCTCGACCACTGCGAGCTGCTCGGGGACACGCTCGCGAAGATCGCCTTCGAGAAGGCGGGGATCATCAAGCCCGGTCGCCCGGTGGTGGTTGGGCGCATGCCCGCCGAGGCGTTGGCGGAGATCGAACGGGTGGCGGCCGAGCGCGGCGCGCCCCTCTGGTCGGTGGAACGCGAGTTCGGATCCGACCTCGCGCGCTATCCGACGACGAGTCTCGAGGGCGACTACCAGCGCTGGAACGCCGCCACGGCCGCGCTCGTCGCGCAGCACATGCCGGCCCGCTGGCGACTGGCTCCGGAGACGGTCGCGCGGGGCCTGGGTGCGGTGGAGTGGCCGGGGCGCTGGCAGCGCACCCGGGTCGGTGCCACGCCGGTGATTCTCGATGCCACGCACAACCCGGAGGGGGCGGAGCAGCTCGACGCCAATCTCGCCCGCCTCGTGGCCGACACCGGCCGGGCGCCGGTGGTGGTCGTCGGTGCGACCGGCGAGCGGCGCGCGCGGGCGGTGCTTGCCGCGGTGGCGCGGCACGCGCGGGAGATTCATCTGGTCGTTCCGCATCAGGATCGGGCGATGCCTTACGAGGTGCTGGAGCAGTGTGTCCCGGCGGATTTTGGCGGCCTGGTGGCGCGCGCGACGCTGGAGACGGTTTTCCCGCGGCCGGATCATTGCACCGTCGGCGCGCCCGGCGACACGGTGGTGGTCACCGGTTCGCTCTATCTTCTGGGCGAAGTGCTCGAACGTCTCGATCCGAGTCATCCGACCGAGAGCAAGCTGCAGGATTGGTGAGCGAGGCTCGGGATCCTGCCGCGGTGCCGGAGCGAGGCCGGGATCTCCGTCCGGGACTGACACACTGGGCCGGCTTTGGGCCTGTGGTGTGGGCAGCGGCGCGGTTCGGTGCTGCTCGAGTTCAGCCGCCGGCCTCGTAGGTGCCATCGAGGCGTTTTGCGACGAGCCTTTTCAGTTCGAGCATCATCAGGGCGGGGGCGAGCTCGGCGTAGGGGAGACCGGTCTTCTCGACGAGTGCCTCGATGGTGAGGATCTCGCCGCCGGCGAACGCGGCGTGGACGGCGGACTCCGGGCCGGTGAGCGCGGGCGACGGTTTCGCGGCCCCGCCGCTTCGGCCGGCGCGGGCGGCGGGGTGCAGGCCGGGAAGGGATTGGAGCTCGGCGAGGATGTCGTCGACGCAGGTGCAGAGGGTGGCGCCGTCGCGGATGAGCTGATGGCAGCCGGCGCTGGTCGGCTGGTCGATGCGGCCCGGGATGGCGAAGAGATGGCGGCCCTGCTCCCCGGCGAACTTGGCCGTGATCATCGAGCCGCCGTCGACGTCGCTCTCGACGACGACGATCGCGGCGCAGAGCCCGGCGACGATCCGGTTGCGCATCGCAAAGCTCTGGCGGTCCGCGCGGCGGCCGAAGGGGAACTCGCTCACGATCGCACCGCCCGCCTCGACCCGGCGGTAGAGATCGATGTTCTCCGGCGGGTAGACGAGGTCGATGCCCGTGCCGAGCACGGCGGCGGTGGCGCCTCCGGCCTCCAGCGCGCCCTCGTGCGCCGCGGTATCGATGCCCCGGGCGAGTCCGGAGATGATGCAGAAGCCGGCGCGGGCCAGCTCGCCCGCGAAGCGCTTCGCGATGGACTGGCCGTAGAGCGTGGTGCGCCGGCTGCCGACGATGGCCACGCCCGGCCGGTCCCAACGGTAACCGCCCTTTTGGTACAGTCCGATCGGCGGGTCGTGGATCTCGCGCAGGGCGGAGGGGTAGCGCGGGTCGCGGGCGGGAATGAACTCGGCGCCGGCCTTGGCGAGGCGGTCCTCCTCCCGGGCGAGGTCGAAGTGGTGTTGCCAGCCGAGGATCGAGTCGGCGATGACGGTGCCGACGCCGCGGACGGCCTGGAGCGTCCGGGAGTCGGCGGTGAAGATGCGCCGCGGATCCCCGCCGAGCGTCTCGAGCAGGCGGTTCGTGGTGATGGGGCCGATGTTGGGCAGGGCGTTGAGGACGAGCAGCGCCTGCAGTTCGGTGAGTTCGGGGCCCATGGTGGGACCGAGTGTTGGCTTGGCGGGCAGGGCGGGCAATTCCAACCTCCAACCGCAAGTGTGGCCGCGCACGGCTTTCTGCTGGAGTTGCGCAAGTTGCTCATGGTGCTGAGCGGAAGAAAAAGCTGATACCGCAGCGCGGGTCGTGCAGCGTGGAGC
>JAEXPG010000408.1 GCA_023447015.1 Verrucomicrobiota bacterium | reverse complement strand
GTATCGCGCCGCCCAGCGCGAATGGGAGAAGTCGCTCCCTCCCGCGGAGAAGGAGAAGCTCGACGCCCGGAATGCTGTGGACGATCGGGAGCTCGCGCTGCGCTTCGCCCTGTTTCCCAACCAGGAGCAGGAGGAGAAGCTCATTGCCCAAACGCTCTCAATGCCGTGGCGGGAGTCCGCCAACCGCGCCGGCCTGTCACCTACGGAGATCGAGCGGCTCGCCCAGGACAAGTTCCTCATCGAGGACCGGCAGGTCGCGCAGAGTTTCTCTCCCTACATCGATCCCGAGCGCGCCGTCTTCGTCACCACGGATTCGCTGCTCAACGGCTTCCACGTCCTCCTCGCCGACTCCGTCCACGCACTGGAGAGACACCGAATCCATCAGCTTCGCACGGGGCTCGAGGGAGTGATCCGCCGGATCAATGAGACGTGCCAGAACCTCCGGTCCTCCGTCCCCGACCTGGATGGGACCCAGGCAATCCGTCAGGCGGAGAGTGTCATCGGCCCGGCGATCGTGCTCCTCGGAGGATCGGTAGATCTCTTCTCCCCTGAAACCCGCAGCGAGATCGCCCGCCAGGTCACCTTGATCCGAAACGCTTCGGCGCAGGAATTACCTCCGTGGCTCGCACCACCAAGCGATCATTTGCGTGAGATCGACTACCGGCTCTTCCGGCCGATCGGCGTCTATGCCACCGACGAGAACCGCACCGATTTCTTCCGGGCCATCCGCTGGCTCCAGGTGGTGCCTTTCCGGGCCAACCAGGACTCCGAGCTCCTGGCCGCCTATCTGCTCGAAACGAGCCGCTCCTCGGCCTTCTTCGAGGGCCTCACCACCTACCTCCATTTCGACCGCCACGAACCTTGGGGAAAAGCGCAGTTTCTTCCCTTCATAATCGGCAGCACACCCACAGCCGAATTCCTCGCCAAGGTCCGTCGTTCAATCGTCTCGGACAGCAGGGGGCCGTTGCACTTCGTCTACGACCGCAATGGCTCGTTCGTGCCGCCGCGAAACGATGATCCGCTTCGCATGGCAGCGGCGCACTTTCTTCCTCCATTCGTAGGAATCGGCCAGAGCCCGCCTGGAGGCCCGCTGGGGCAACACCCAGGCCCTGACGGGCTGATGATCGCCGCAGGGTACAATTCGAGTTTCGCCTTGAACCGCCTGCCCCCGCCCCGCCCTGCAATCGAGGACCTGATCAATCTCCCCCAGATATTCGTACCGAACGCCTCGCTCGAGTTCAGTGTCGAGCACAGCAACCTCCTCTGGGCCCTCTCCGCACCGCCGGATCAGGACGCTCCGGCCTTCATGCAAGGCGAGGCGTGGGCCGCGAAATCCTGCATGTCGACACTCGCCGGCTGGGTGCAAAGCCAACATCAGCCCACACCGCAACACCATGCCTCAGGCGCTTGCGACTGCGATTCCTTCACCCTGCCCGGCTTCATCGAACCCAACCCAAAGTTCTACTCCCGGGCGGGTGCGCTCGCGGCCGGAGTAGCGGAGTTCTTCGAGAAAGAAGGCGCGTTCGCGCCGCTGCCGGACGAAGAAGTTGCAGCGTTGCGAGCAGCCGCGGCCAAAGCAAAGGCCGCCGGAACACTCGACGAGGGCAATTATCGAGAGCTGAGCAAAGACGCACGCGCTCGGATCGATCTCGTGTACGACCTGCCTCAGAAGCTCCAAACCCCTCTCTCTCAACTCCCCCAACGGGCCACCCGTGATGCCTACCGCCTCGCACTGATCGAAGTCTTCGAGACCCGCGCCACCCAACTCGAAACAGGACTGATCCCGCCGACTCCGCCCACGGTCGGTCTATCCGAACGTTGGTTCCGGTTCCTGCAACTTACCAACGGCCTCACGCTCCTGAGCCACCAGCAACTGCGAGAGCAGACCGCCTCGCTGGATCAAGCCTTCATCGCACACTACGGGCAGAACCTCGGCTTTGTCATGGGCTACGCTGAAACGTCATGGATGATGCCCCGCGACGACGCCCCGCGCTGGGCCGAGGTCCACCGCCAGCCCGCGGCCGATCGCGGCTTCGCCGTCGGCATCGGCCGGCCGCGGCTGATCCATGAGCTCTACCCGTACGAGGGCCACGAGGTCCTCTGCACCGGCTCGGTGATGAGCTACTACGAGTACTGGGAACGCGACCGCCTCACCGACGAGCAGTGGAAGGCCAAGCTCGACTCGCCCGACGCGCCGGCGATGCCCGACTGGCTCACGCCCTACCTGGCCCGTTGAACTTCCCCGCCCCGCGCTCCCCACAGGCGCGGGGCTTCTCGTCGCGAAATCCCCACGCCCGCCGCCGCCCCCCGGCGACGACCGACGGCCGGCCCGATTCCCGTTGGACACCGTCGCGGCGACCGTCGTTAATTTCCGCCGCCGTCATGTCCGCGAATCCGCGTTTCACCTCTCCCGCCAGCCGCTGGTCCCATTTCTCGGGGCTCCTCCACGACGAGTTCGACCTCGAGTCCCATTGGCTCCGCCTCGCCGCCACCATCGTGGTCCCGGCGTTTGCGGACGTGCGCCGGGTCGTGCTGCGCGGCGAGTTCAAGCCCTGGCCCGCGGCCGAGCGCGCGGGCCCGCCGCCGCAACTGGAGGTCTCGCTCAACGGCAGCCGGGTCGCCTTGGTCGCCGCCGCCCAGCCCGGCCCGTTCGAGGTGCCGCTCGACCTGCCCGCCACAACCGACGGCCGCGGCAACCGCGTCGAGCTCCGTCTCCACGGCACGACCTGGTCCGACAATCTCGCCTGGCTCGGCCGGATCACCAAGTCCCTCGCCTTCCTTGGCCCGGTCCATCGCCGCCTGCAATGGTACCGCCGGCAGAACAAGAACCGGCAGGTCCGTATCCGCGCCCTCGTGTCCGAATCCGGCGAGACGATCTTCGATTTCGCGAACCGCCATTCGCCCTTCAACCACGCGTTCTCCCGCAAACACCTGCGCCTCGGGATGAACGTCGTCGGCTTCCCCCAGGCCGAACTCGGCGTTGGCGAGTCGGCCCGCTGCATGGTCCGCGCGGCCGACGCCGCCGGCCTGTCCGTCGCCGTCGTCCCGCTCAAACTCAACTGTCTCAATCCCCAGGGCGACGCCACCCTCGCCCCCCGGCTCCAGGAGGCGAATCCGCACGGGGTAAACGTCATCCATGTCGACGCCCCGCAGTCGCGCGACCTCGACCACCACCACGGCCCCGCCTTCCGCGCCGGCAAGTACAACATCGCCTATTGGGCCTGGGAGCTGCCGGAGTTCCCCGACGCCTGGCTCGAGTACGCCGACTACTACGACGAGATCTGGTGCCCGAGCGATTTCGTGCGCGAGGCCATCGCCGCCAAGCTCCCGCACGCCGTGCACACGATGCCGCACGCCATCGGCTTCGCCCGCCCGGCCGGGACCACCGCCGCGATCCGCGCGCGTTTCGGCCTGCCCGCCGACCGCTTCCTCTTCCTGTTCCTCTACGACCTCAACTCCTACAGCGAGCGCAAGAACCCGCGCGCCGTGCTCGAGGCCTACCGCCGCGCCTTCCCGGCAGCGAGCAACGTCGGCGTCGTCATCAAGGTCCACAACCGCGCCAACAACCCCGAGGCCTGGGCCCGCCTCCAGGCCGACGCCGCCGAACTGCCCGGCGCCGTGCTCATCGCCGAGACGCTCCCGCGCGCCGACATCTACGCGCTCCAGGCCGCCTGCGATTGTTTCGTCTCCCTCCACCGCTCCGAGGGCTTCGGTCTCGCGATCGCCGAGAGCATGTTCCTCGGCAAGCCCGTGATCTCCACCGACTGGTCCGCCTCCGCGGAATTCGTCAACGACCGCAACGGCTGCCCCGTGCAGGCCAAGCTCATCACGCTCGAGCGCAACGTCGGCCCCTACGCCAAGGGCCAGATCTGGGCCGATCCCGATGTCGAGCACGCCGCCTGGTGGATGCGCCGCCTGGTCGACGACGCCGCGCTGCGCGCGCAACTCGGTGCCCGAGCCCGCACCACCATCGAGGAACGGTTCGCCCCCGCCGTGATCGGCAACCGCTACCGCCGCCGCCTCGAGGCGATCGCCGGCTGGTGACCGCCGTCCAAGCTCCGCAGTAACCAACGGACGGACGCAGCACTCCGAAGGCTCTCCCGACTTGCAGTCCGCCGACCCGACCAGCACATTCCGTCCCGCATGCAGAACGATGTCCTCGAGGTCTCAGTGAAAGGCGTGATGCCCACCGCCAACGGTTGCGCCGTCTTCCTGGGTGACGACGAGAAGAACTTCGTGATCTACGTCGACCACTCCGTCGGCAACGCCATCTCGATGACGATGCAGGGCGTGAAGAAGGACCGGCCGCTCACCCACGATCTCATCGGCAACATCTTTCTCGGTCTCGGCGTGACCCTCGAGCGCGTGGTCGTCAACGACGTCGACAACGGCACGTTCTTCGCCCGCATCATCCTCTCGATGCACAACGAGCTCGGCCGGAAGATCATCGAGGTCGACGCGCGCCCCAGCGACTCGCTGGTGCTCGCCCTGCAGCAGAAGAAGCCGGTGTTCGTCGCCCGCTCCGTCTACGACTCCGTCGAGGACATGACCGAGATCCTCGAGCGCGTGCTCAAGCAGCAGAACGAGGACGAGGAGGAGGACGAGGACGACGAAGAGGAAGACGACGAGGAGCAGGGCAAACCGCCGTTCTGAACCGCGCCGCTTGCCTCCGGGCCGCGGACCGTCTCCCGTTCCGACCCGCCAGCGCCTCTTACCGCGCCGTCATCCTCGTCCCGTAGCGAAACGCATGCGCGTTCCGATCCGCTGCTCACCACACGCCGACGCCATCTTCCCGGAGCGGAGCGTTTCACGTTCCGCCCTCCGCACGAACTTCCCGCCGGCATCGCACCGCCACCGTCAACAGTCCACCGCCCACCGGAAAACATCCCCTGAGCACCGACCACAGTCCACCGTCCACCGGTCTCCGTCCGCTCCCGCCCCCACTGCAGCCCGGCTTGCCGCTCACCGCGCTCGCGCCGATGCAGGACGTGACCGACTTGGCATTCTTCGGCGTGAGCGCCCACTACGGCGCGCCGGACTACTTCTTCACCGAGTTCTTCCGCGTTCACGCGACCTCGCGCCTCGAGTCGCACATTGTCCGCTCGATCACGGAGAACACCACCGGACGCCCGGTCTTCGCCCAGCTCATCGGCGAAAGCCTGCCCGACCTCGCCCGCGCCGCCGCCGATCTGCTGCGGCTCCCGATCGCCGGCATCGACCTCAACCTCGGCTGCCCCGCCCCGAAGATCTACCGCAAGAACGTCGGCGGCGGCCTTCACCGCGACCTCGCCAAGGTCGGCGAGATCCTGCGCACCCTCCGCGCCGCCACCCCCGGCCTGTTCACCGTCAAGACCCGCATCGGCTTCGACGACGGCGCGACCTTCGAACGACTCCTCGAGCTGGTCGATCTGCACGGCGCCGACCTGCTCAGCGTGCATTGCCGCAGCGTGAAGGAGCTCTACCGCGGCGAGCCGCACTACGAGTTCGCCGCCCGCGCCGTCACCCGCCTGCGCTGTCCCGTGCTGGCCAACGGCGAGATCTCCTCGGCCGCCAAGGCCGCCGCCGTCCTCCAGGCCACTGGGGCCGCCGGCGTGATGGTCGGCCGCCATGCCATCCGCAATCCGTGGATCTTCCGCCAGATCCGCGAACACTTCTCCGGCCAGCCCGTCTTCGCGCCCACGCTCGGCGACGTCCGCGAGTACATCGACCGGCTCCATCGCGCGACAGCCAACCCCGCCGCGCCCGAGTTCGCCCGCACCGGCAAGCTGAAGAAGTACCTCAATTTCGTCGCCCAGAGCGTCGACCCCGAGAGTCGGTTCCTCCGCGCCATGCGCCATGCCCGCACCGAGGCCGAGCTCTTCGCCGTCTGCGACGAGCACCTCCTGCGGGAGCCGTCCCGGCCTTTCGCCGCCGAGCCGTACCCCGGGGTCATCGCCCGACCCAACTGCGAGCTTCCGCTCGACATGGCCGGGACCTGACGCGGGGCACCCGCCGGGGTTCCGGCCGGCAGCAGTTCCAGCGGCGACGCGGACCCGGAGGAGGCGCGCTGCACCACCTGCGGAATCCCGGTTAACCCCGGCCCCGGGG
>JAEXPG010000250.1 GCA_023447015.1 Verrucomicrobiota bacterium | reverse complement strand
CGAGCACCGCGGCATCGCCGGCCTCTCGATGGGCGGCGGACAGACCTTCAACTTCGGCCTCGGCCACCTCGACAAGTTCGCCTGGGTCGGCGCCTTCTCCGCCGCGCCCAACACCAAGCCGCCCGCCGAGCTCCTGCCCGATCCCGCCGCCGCCACCAAGCAGCTCAAGCTCCTCTACATCTCCTGCGGCAACAAGGACGGCTTGATCAACTTCTCGCAGGCGGTGCACCGCTACGCCAAAGAGCACGGCGTGCCCCATATCTGGAACGTCGACGACCACAGCCACGACCCCAACACCTGGGCCAGCAACTTCTATCACTTCTCCCAGCGGCTCTTCCGCTGACGGCGCGGCCCCGCAGCATCAAGCCGACGTGGAGTGCGTTACCGAGCGCTGGTCATCACGGCCAGCGACAACCATGGCACGATGGACACCGACTTTCGTTACCGGAGATGATCTTCAGGCCTTTGCCGTGCCCAGACGTTGTAGCAACGCCTTGCACAGCTCCCTCCCCAGCAGGAGCGGAAGTCGGGGCAAGGCTGGATTGCCTGGGATCGGAGGCGGGACCTCGCGGCTCCCTACGACCAAAGTCGTAGTCTCGCTTCGCTGAAGTACCTTTACCTCATGGAGAGCGAGCACAGGTTCGCCCGCTGGAACACATGCCCCCCATTGCATCAGTTCCGGTTCCGTTGATCGTACCGGTTCACAGCCGCGTCAGGGGCCCCGCCGCGCCCCGCCGTAGAGCCCAGGCCCTGCGAACATGGCTCCTGCTCGGGCTGTGGACTTTGTTCGCACCGGCGCTCACGAGGGCGTTGGACGGCTCCCCATTAACCCGGTTCTATCCGTATGAGGAGATCGGGGGCTTCACGCGCGGGGTTCAGCTCGCCCACGATTCTCACGGGCGCTTGGTGGTCGCGCAACAAGGCGAGTTCATCGTCCGCAACGACAACGGCTGGGAGCCGCTGTGGAGCGAGAATCCCGCGGGCATCAATCTCCGGAAAGTCGCCCGCGCGGCCGACGGCGCGCTCTACTACGGCGCCTTCGGTTCGTGGGGGACACTGGAGTTCGGCGCGGACGGAGCGCTGCGCCCTCGCCCGCTCGTGCCGGCCGAGGCGCCCGCCTGGGTGCGCGGGAGCATCTTCGACCAGATCCTCTGCACCGACACCGGTGTCTTCTTCTCGGGCCTGGGCGGGGTTGTGTATCGGGACTTTAGGACAGCGCGGACCGCATTCTTCGAGCTCCACGGTGTGGCCAAGGTGTTTCCCTTTCAGGGCCGAGTGCTCGTCTCGTCGTTCAACAGCGGGATCTGGGCGGTGCGGAAAAGTGCGGACGGGGCCAAGGATCTCGAGCCGGCGAACTGGCCGACAAACGAGGTGATCGTGGCGGCGGACGGGGACGGCAAACGATCGTTGCTGGTCGCGGTCGGAAACCGGGAACTGCGCCTATTACGCGACGGCCGGCTGGAGCCGCTGTTTGGCGGAGCGAGGCGGCCGCTCCCGGGAAACGTCAACGCCCTCATCGCGCTCCCCGAAGGCGGTTTCGCGGTAGGAATCGCGGGTTGGGGCGGGTTGGTCCTCGACAAGGACGGGGGGATCCGCGCGGCTTTCGTCGGGCCCGAGTTCAACGGAATCACCGCGCTGGAGAGCCACGAACCCGGCGTACTCTGGGCCGCCGTCGAGGGAGGACTCTTCAAGATTCTGCATGGCCTGCCGCTCACGACCTTCGGGCGCGCGGCGGGATTGCCAATCGACTGGCCGCAAGTGTTCTCCTGGCGCGGGCACCCGATCGTGGGCTCCGGCGGGCGCGTGTACGAGGCGTTTCACGAGAACGATTTCGCGCCGCTGCGCTTCCGGGGATTGCAGTCGGGGCAGCCGGTCGGCGCCTGGGGCGTCGCGGTGGTGGGCGAGGAATTATTGCTCGGCTCCGGCGAAGGCGTCTTCCTCGTTCAACGCGACGACAAGTTGGTGCGGGTCCTCTCCGATATCCTGGCGGCCCGGCTGGTCGCACTCGACGCGAACACCTGCCTGGCCATCGGGCCAGAGGCGATCGCGGCGCTGCGGCGCGGGCCCGGCGGTTGGGCCGAGTGTGCCCCCCGCGTGGTCGGCGTTGGGTATCCGTATATCGTTCACGAGGGGAACGGTTCCGCCTGGGTCGAGCTTGGACTGAACCGGGTCGCCCGCATCGCACTGGCGAACGACCGTCTCGACGTGCGTCTGGTGGAGGAGTTCCCCTGGCCCGAGGCCAACTGGGTAAACATCAGCATTGTCGGCCCCACCGTGGTGCTGAGCGGGTCGGGTGCCTCCGCGGTGTTCCTGGATGCGCAGACGCTCGCACCAGTGGAGGCCACGTCGCTCCGTCGCCTGTTCGCGGAGTCGCCCCACTGGATCCAACGCCTGTGCCGCGATGACCTAGGAAGGCTCTGGGCCTCGTACGACCGCGGAGTGATTGCCGTCTCCGAGGTCGAAGGTCGCTGGCGCTTCGACGACCGGACCTATGAGGGCATCAACGGCCCCACACCACGGGTGACCGCGCTGCCGGGGGGCGACATCTGGGTTTCCACCGGCGGCTCCCTCCACCACCTTCGCCCGGATGACCGGGCCGCGCCGCGACCGCCCGCAGGGCCCCTGCTGCTCGCCCTTCGCAATGGTCGAACCAATGCCCGAATCCCTCTGGGCAACCTGTCCGGCGGCGACCTCGGTCGCTTTGCGTACTCCGCGAACAGTCTCCAGCTCGACTTCTTCGCCGGCAGCTACGCCGCGGTCCGCCCCTTTTCCTACGAATACCACCTCGACGACCGTGAATGGCAGCGCGTAACCACCAGCTCCTCGGTACTGCTTTCCGACCTGCACGAAGGACATTTCAACTTGGCGGTGCGCACGGTCGATGGCGATGGGACGGCCGGCCCCGCCACGGAGTTCCACCTGGAGATCGCGCCACCATGGTACCGGAGCTGGTACGCTTTCGCCGCCTACCCCTTGCTCGCCGCGGGTCTCATACTGGGCGTTCAGCGACTGGCCGTGTGCCGCGCGCGGCGACGCCAAACCGAACTCGAACGCCAGGTGACCGAGCGCACCGGCGAACTCAACCTGGCGATGAGACGGCTCGAGCAGGCGACAATGGCCAGCGCCACGTTGGCGGAGCGCAACCGACTGGCGGTCGAGATCCACGACAGCCTTGAGCAGGGCTTCGCCGGCCTCTCCCTGCAGCTTGAGACCACCGCGGGACTCTCCGGCTGTCCCCAACCGGTGAAGGCAGGACTCACGGCCGCGCTCAACATGGTGGCGTTCTGTCGCGACGAGATCCGCCATGCTGTCCAAGACCTGCACTCGCCGATTCTCGATTCCGTCGATCTTGGCGCCGCGCTGGAGCAGATCGCCACGCAGCTCATTCCCCTCGCCGATTTCGCCACAATCCGTGTCGAGGGGACCCCGCGGCCGACGGACCCGGCCACGGAGCACCATCTCCTGCGGATCGCGCAAGAGGCGATCGCGAACGTGGTGAAGCACGCCGCGGCCCGGCACTTGGAAATCGTACTCGCTTACGAGGCGGACGGGATAGCGCTGTGTATCCGCGACGACGGGAAAGGGTTCGACCCCGAGGCCGTGCGACGCAGCCCTGGCGGGCATTTCGGCCTCCCGAGTTTCCGTAGCCGGGCCAGCAAGATCGGCGGCTCGGTCCGAATCGACAGCCGACGTGGTGCCGGTACCACCATCACGGTTCGCGTACCCGACACCTTGCACCCGAAAGCATGACCATGCCCACCGAAGATCCACCACCGAAGATCCGCGTGCTGCTCGTCGACGATCACATTGTCGTCCGCATGGGACTGGCGTTTGCGCTCGGGAACCAGCCCGACATGGAGGTGGTCGCCCAGGCCGAGGACGGAGAAGAGGCGATCGACCTCTACCGCAAATACCGCCCCGACGTTATGACGCTGGACTTGCGCATGCCAAAGCGGTCCGGAATCGAGGTGATCGCCGCGTTGCGGAAAGAATTCACCCGCATCCACATTCTCGTTTTGAGCAATTACGCGAGCGGCGACGAGATCGCGACCGCGCTCCAAGCGGGAGCCAGCGGTTTTGTGGGCAAGGATGCATCGCTCGCGGTCCTGCTGAACGCCATCCGCCAAGTCCACGCCGGGGAGCAGGTCATGCCCAACGAGGCCGCGCGCCGGCTGGTCGGCCGGCTTGCCTCACGCCTTTCGCCCCGCGAGCTCGAGGTGCTGGGCCTCCTCGGTCGAGGGATGAGCAACAAGGAAATCGGTTCAGCCCTCGCGGTGGTCGAATCGACCGTGAAGGTGCATGTGACCAATATTCTCGCCAAGCTCGGTGTCGCCGATCGTACGCAGGCTGTGCTCGCCGCGGTGAAACGCGGCATCATCCACTTGGAGTAGCAAAGGACGTTTCCGCCGTCTTCCGAAAGAAAGCGAGCGCCGTATCTACTACTGTGGTTGTAGTGAAGCCCCGACCAACGTTGCTTTGCGTTGGTCAAACACGTGGTCATCCATCGCCCTGTCTGCAGGGTCTGGATCGCTGAATGTCTGAACTTATGGAGACCGGCGCTTAGGCGCGCCCCCGCCGGATGAGGTGTACGTTTCACCTCCTCCAACAAGGCTTTGAAAGCTGTCAGGGTTGAATCGGTTGCGTAGCTTGTAGCTTGGCTATGCATTGCTTCGGGCGCCCGCCGCCTGGGGGTGGGGGCGCCCCCGG
>JAEXPG010000227.1 GCA_023447015.1 Verrucomicrobiota bacterium | reverse complement strand
CGAGCACCGGCGGCACGGCCACGCGTTACGTCTACGCCGGCAGCCTGCTCCTCTACGCCGAGACGGGTTCAGCCCTCCGCGTGCATCACTACGACTACCGCGGCAGCACCGTCGCGTTGACCGATGGCACTGGCGCCGTGCTCGGCCGCGTGACCTACGGCAGCTACGGCGAGATCGTCGCCCGCAGCGGGACCACGGCCACGGAGTTCCTCTACAACGGCCGCGACGGCGTCGTCACCGACCCCAACGGTCTATACCACATGCGGGCCCGGTACTATTCCCCCGAAACCCGCCGCTTCCTCAACGCCGACCCCCTCGGCTTCGCCGCCGGCACCAACTGGTTCGCCTTCGTTGGCGGCAGCCCGGTGATGAGCGTGGACCCGCGCGGGCTGATGATCGTCATATCCGATGCGTGGTCTACAGTTCCCGCTTATGCGAATGGCCAGGTTATTGGTTATGCACACTCCCGGCCTATGGATTCATCGGTTCAGATAATGACAGACATCGTATCTCCGCTTTTTTTGGGATACGGGCATCATTTCTTTCTCGAGTTGCAGGATGGTACAACCCTCTCGCATGGCGGTAGCAGTGATCCGAGACCAAGTGATAGGCTCACGCCTGTGACGATTCCTCAGGGTATCGACCCGGTTAGGTTCCGCGAGGAGTTGAGAGAGAATTGGCCGCAGCCCTATGAATACGATCCATTGTTCTACAATTGCCGACAGGGAATGAACGATGCCATCAGGAAAACCATCAAGACTCTCGCGCCACCCGATTCTCAGCGCCAATGTCGACGTAACTGGTGGCAGCTGCCCCCTATAATCGCGTAAGCTTATGAAATTCAGGCTGCTGGTTTGGCTCCCCCCCAATATTCATCTGTGCAATTGGAGCCCTCATGTTGGGTCCGGGGTGGTGTGAAAGGCGCGCTGTTCGACGCCTTCTTGCTGAAGGAGCTCCTCCTTCTCGCTTCATCGAACGTCTCGGGGCGCCCGATGCGACATACCCTAGCTTTCGAGCCTTTCATGAGAGTTACGGTGCTAAGGTGTTCCCAATGGCGCCGGAGATGCCAGATGGACACTACTTGTATTGGGCGCAAGAAGGAGTCCCCTATTACTGGATTCTGGTGATTAGCGATCCTGCGGAGATGGTTGTGCTTGGCGGTATCGTGTATGTTCCGTGACCTACACGTACGACAGTGCCGACCGCCTCGCGACCGTGACCGACTGGTCGGCCCGGGTGACGCGCCTGCGCTACGATGCAACCACGAGCCGCTTGGCGCGGATCGAATTGCCCAACGGCACGCAGCGGGTGTTCAGCTACGACTCCGCCGGACGCGTGGCGGCGGTGCGCGACGAGGTCGTCGCCAACGGCGTCCTGGTGAGCGGGTTCAACCTCGGCTACGATGCCCACAATCGACTGAGCGGTGGCGACAACAGCAGCTATACCTGCGCCGCATTGTTGCGTGGAGCCCGGTTAACCCTGATTGAATCATGTATTCGCCTCTCTTCATGCTCGTGCTTACGGCGGCTGTGATCGCGCATAAGGTTCTGCTGTATAACCGCGGCCTTATTCAGGCTGCGCGCCGGCTTGAAAACGCTTTTCTCCGCGAAGGTATTTCATGGTCTTTTGGGCGAGATATCCCATTTCGCGTAACGCTCGCTCGCGCACCGGAGTCAATTCACTCGAGTTCGGATGGTGTCGAGGTTCGCGAAGCGAAGAGTGCTTTGATTGAGGTGCGGAGTGAGGTGGACCCCGAAAGTTGGACAGGGGGGATCGTTAAGAGCAAAACCGTCAACGATCCCGCGTCATGTCCAAGAAACGTCGTACATTCAGTCCCGAGTTCAAAGCCCAGGTCGGGCTTGAGGCCCTCAAGGGCGTCGAGCCGGTCCACGTGATCGCCGCCCGGCACAAGGTACATCCGGTGCAGGTGAGTCAGTGGAAGAAAGAGGTGTCGGAGCGCCTGCCCGAGGTATTTGGGCAGAAGGCCGACCGCGATGCCGCCGAGGCGATCCTGCGGGAGAAGGAGCTGTTCGAGGAGATCGGGCGGCTGAAGATGGAACTGGAGTGGCTCAAAAAAAAAGTTGGCCCGCTTGGGGACTGAAGCACGCCGCGGCATGATCGAGCCCAAGCATCCCACGCTCTCGGTGGTCCGGCAGTGCGAACTGCTGGAGCTGCCGCGGGCCAGTTACTACCGGCAGCCCAAGCCGGAGAGCGACGAGAACCTCGAGTTGATGCGCGTCATCGACGAGACGTTTCTGGCGCATCCCTTTTTCGGTTCGCGGCAGATGCGCGACTGGCTCCGCCTGCAGGGCTACCGGGTCAACCGCAAGCGCGTGCAACGCCTGATGCGGCAGCTCGGGCTGGAGGCGATCTACCGCAAGCCCAACACCTCCGCGCCGCATCCCGAGCACCGGGTCTATCCGTACCTCTTGAAGAAGCTGGTCATCGACCGGCCCAACCAAGTCTGGGCCACCGACATCACCTACGTGCCGATCCAAGGCGGCTTCGCGTACCTGTGCGCCGTCATCGACTGGCACACCCGCCGTGTGCTCGCCTGGGACCTGTCCAACACGCTCGACGCCACGTTCTGCGTGCAGGCCGTACGTCGGGCGATGGCCGAGTTCGGCACGCCGGAGATCTTCAACACCGACCAGGGCTGCCAGTTCACCTCCGCCGAGTTCACCCAGCCGCTGTTGGCCGCCGGCGTGAAACTCTCGATGGACGGCAAGGGCCGCTGCCTGGACAACGTCTTCGTCGAGCGGCTCTGGCGCACCGTCAAATACGAGGAGATCTACCTCAAAAGCTACACCTCGCTCATCGATGCCCACGCCCAGCTCGACGCCTACTTCACCTTCTACAACGAGCAACGCCCCCACTCCCAACTCGGCCGCCGCCCACCAGCCCACGTCTACCGCGATCTCCTCCACCGCAAGGCGGCCTGAAAGGCGGGGAGGCTGCCGCCTCCCCTGCATCCCCTCTGCTGAATCCGGGGAGGGGAAGGCGGACCTTCCCCTCGGACCCCATCCCTAAGTATTTACTTTTCCTGTTCGAACCATAACTAACCAACCCGTCCCCGCTGTCTCACGTTCGGGGTCCACCTCAGAGGACGCAGGCTTTGGTGTTAAAATGGGCGATTACAACTGCATTGATTGGTTTCGCGTGTGCTATCCTGATTGGTTTGGTTGATGCCTTTGTTCGGTCTCTCCTATCGTGAGATGAGTGGAGTGATGTGCTGTTCTCCAGGAAGATATGCTTAAGAAGGAGTGGGGTGAAAAATGCCGGAACGAATGCTAGATGCTAAAGGTTATATTGGGGCTGCGGCGATACTTGCTGCGTCTGTCCTGGTCTCTGGATGCGGCCGACCTGAACCGGCCGTGCCGATGTGGGGTAAAGAGCAGGCCCTGGAGCGAGGGGTCTGGCGATTCCGCGATGGAGTCAAGGTCGTCGACGCCGAGACCCTGTGGGCTCTTGAGGAGTGCTTCTTCGCCAGTTCTGGACGGAGGGTGCGTGTTGTCGGCGTTTACCGCCCCCGTGAAAATTACGTCGTTATTCTGGTGGCCGGCTCCGCGGCTGATGAGGTCATTGCCTACGTCTATAATGTTCAACGCCGTGTCTTGGAGGGACGTTTCAACGCGCCGATGGCCTGATTGGAATCGGTATTCCGGCTGAACCGCATTGGGCGAACTGACGTTGTCGGATGCTCGGGCTGTTTACCACACTGACGGTCGAAAAGGCGGTCGCGGCCAGGTGGGTTCTGTGCGCCCCGCTCAGAACGTCGCGGTGAGGGAGAGCGAGTAGATGCGGCCGCGCCAGTCGCCGTAGCATTGGATGCCGGCGCCGGAGGGGTCGTTGGCGTAGCGCGGGAGCCCGGAGTTGAAGACGTTGTCGACCCGCACCTGCGCGCGCAGTCCGCGGTGGACGCCGATCAGGCGGGGGAAGAGCTGGGCGAGCTCGCACTGCAGGTAGACATCGCACTGCCAGAAGGGTGAAACGCTGTCATGGCCCTGTGCCGTGCGCTCGACGACGGGCAGCAGCCGCGGGCCGTAGTAGCGTCCGTCCATCCCGAAGCCGACCGTGCGGTTGGACCAGTTGGCTCCGAAGCTGGCGCGGTCGCGGAGCAGTCCGCCGGCGGTACCGTCGGGGGCGTTGAGTTCGTCGACCACGGCGGAGTTCGGCAGCACCTGGCGCTCGTAGCGCTGGTAGCCGAGCCAGCGCCCGTACAGCTCGAGCGTGCCGCCGAGGCATTCGCTCCAGGTGTAGTCGAGGGTGAGGTTCCAGTTCTCCGATTGTCTCCAGGCGACGTTCACGACGCCCGTGGTGACGCTGCTGACGGGATAGGGGCCGGCGCCGCCCGCATCTGCGCTCCGGACCACCCGGGCCGGCCATTGCTCCTCGTGGAGGACCGCGGTCTGCGCGTCGAGATAGACCTGCTCGTTGGTCTTCTCGGTGACGACGTAGTCGAGCGAGGCGCGGAAGCGGTGGACCTGGCCGACCTCTCCGACGACGCCGATGGTGCGGGTGACCGCCGACTCCGCGCGGAGGGCGGGGTTGGGGGCGTCGCGCGAGGCGACCGAGTAGGACTGGCCGAGCTGCGGGTCGTAGATCGTCGGGTGTTCGATGGGGCCGGGCCCGGGCGTGGGGTCGTCGGCGAGGTCGGTGCGCCGGCCCATGTACGGCGTGGGAAAACGGTTGGCGGTGGCCACGCTGCCGCGCAGGGCGAGGCCGCGGGCGAAGTCGATCTTCAGGCCGCACGCCGGGGCGAGGTTGTCCTCGGCCGAGGTGTCGGCGGCGACGTAGCGGGCGCCGACGTCCGCCTCGATGCCCCGGATCCATGCGGGCAGCCAGCGTGCGGGGAGGAGCGGGGTCTGGAGTTCGCCGAAGAAGCTGTAGCGGTCGAGCGTGCGGCCGGACCAGGCCACGGCGGGGGCGGCGGGCGTGCCGTCCGCGAAGACGGCCGTGTCGGTGTGGGCGGCGAGCGTGTTGCGCCGGAAGTCGGCGCCGAGCGCGAGTGCGCCCAGGCCGGTGGGGAGGTGCAGCGCCTGGTTGGTGAGACGGACGGCGCCGTCGAAGGTCTCGTAGTCGCTGAGGGTGACGAAGCGGTCGCGCCCGCCGCGATAGACGAGAACCTCGTCGTAGAACTCCGCCGGCGGGGCGAACTTCTGCGTGTCGCGCAACGGGTGGTAGTCGCCACGGTCGACCAGCGCCTGCCAGCGGTCGGGGTCGGCGCCGACGAGGCCGCGGAAGCGGGTGAGGTTGCCGGTGTACTGGCCGTCGAGGGTGAGGCGCCATTCGGCGGGGAGGCGCACCAGCGCGGCGAGCACGAGTGCGGAGAAGTCGACGCGGGCCTCGCTGTAGTTCTCGCCGAGGGCGGGCGCGATCTCGTGCAGCGAGACGCGGACGTCGCGGCCGAACGGGTTGGCGGGGGCGTCGGCGGCGAGCGCGAGGTCGGCGGAGAAGACATCGTATCCGCGGTTCACCACCGTGTCCGCATGGATGAGGTCGAGCCCGAGCTGGAGGGCGGGCAGCACGTCGTAGGTGGCGGAGGCGAGGTAGGCCGAGCGGTGTTCGCGGCGGCCGAAGGGATAGGCGGAGCTGGCGGGCGAGGCGACGAGGCCGGTGGGATCCGGCGCGAAGAGGGCGGGGTTGCGCACGCCTTCGCGACCCGCGAAGGCCGCGGCGCCGCCGGTGCCGTCGGCCCCGGGCGCGACGGAGGTGGTCGGGGCGGAGCCGGCACCGAAGAGCGGCGAACCGTCGGCACTGCGGACGTTCGGGGTGGCGCCGAAGAACGGTGCGTCGGCGGCGACGGACTGGTTGGTCGGAGCGCGGTCGTACCCGAGGTCGGCCTTGGTCGGCGGGGTGGCGCGGGCGAAGTTGGCGTTGAAGCGCAGGCGGAGTTTCCCCTCGAGGAGCGTGCGGCCGTGCTGGAGGGAGAGTACGGACTGCGGCGCGCTGAAACCGCCGAGCGCGTTGGTGTAGGTGGTTGCGATCTCGGTGGTGTCGAGGTCGGGGCGGAGGACGATGTTGACCACGCCGCCAACGGCGTTGCCGCTGTAGAGCGCGGAGGCGGAGACGGGGAGGACCTCGATCTGCTGGACGAGGCTGAGCGGGATGAAATTGAGGTCGGGTGCGGCGAGCGCGGAGGAGCCCGGGGCGGGCGGGGATTCGGGGAGCCGGCGGCCGTTGAGGAGGACGACGGTGGCGTCGGTGCCGAAGCCGCGCAGGTTCACGTTGGCGCTGGCGGTGGTGAAGGCGTCGAGCGAGCCGTCCTGCTCGGGCGGGCGCGTGGCGGCGTCGCTGTCGAGCACCTCGCGCTGGAGGAAGGCGTTGAGGTTCACGACGCCGCTGCGCTCGATGAGTTCGCGGTTGTAGATGCGGTAGGGGAGCGCGCCGTCCTCGGTGCGGGGGAGGTCGAGGTTGCCGCCGGCCATGCGTGGCGTCAGCAGCGAGGCGCCGCGCGCGACCGAACCGAGGCGGGAGAGGTGGTCCTCGACGAGAAACGGGTCGAGCTGGGTGATCTCCTCGGCGGCCTGGAGCGTCTGGGTTTCCACGGTCAGTGTCCGGCCGGCGGCGACGAGGAGGCCGGTCATCTGCAGCGGACGAAATCCGGTGCCGTGGGCGGCCAACCGGTGTGTGCCCGGCGGGATGGAGGGAACGAGAAACCTGCCGCGGTCGTCGGTCACGGTCGCAAGCTGGACGTCGGGCAGGGCGACCGTCACGCCGCCGGCGGGGGCGCCGTCCGGACCAAGGAGGCGGCCCTGCACGGAACCGGTGGCAAGCTGCGCGGTGGTGATGAGGAACTGCCCGCGGCTTCGGCGTCTGGCGGCGAAGCCGGTGTCGCGGAGCAGGAGGTCGAGCGCCGCCGCCGGCTCGAACGCGCCGTGCACCGCGGTGGAGCGGGCGGCGCCCACGTTGTCGGCGGAGAACAGGACCTCGACCCCGGCCTGTTGCGCGAACGCGAGCAGCGCGTCGGCGAGCGGCTGGGACGGCAGATCGAAGGTGCGCGGAGCGGCGACGGCGGCGATGGCGAGGAACGTGCCGGCGGCGAGCGCGAGCGCGTGGCGCAGAATCCGTTGAGCGGATGCGCTCCACCGGGTGAGCGCGCTGGCCGAGCTGCGGATGCGCCGAGGCGAGGGGCCGGAGAAGAGGCTCATGGTCGTGGGGCGCGGAATCAACGCGCGGTGCGCAGGCCGACCTGGACCGGGCCGTTCGGCGAACGTGTGACCTGGACGGGGAGAATCTCCTCCAGGGCGGACAGGAAGCCGTCGAGATCGTCGAGGTTGTAGCGGCCGCCGAGCCGGAGGTTGGCCGCCTCGCACGAGGTCGCGATTTCGCGCCCGTGGAAACAGGCGAAGTTGGCGAGCGCCTGGTCGAGCGGGGTGGCGTTGAAGACGATCTGTCCGGTGCGCCAGGCGAGCGCATCGGCGATCGCCTCCGGCGGCAGTGCTTCCACGGCGGACTGGGCGCCGGTCGCGGTCAGCCGTTGGCCGGCGCCGAGGGTGATCGGGGTGGTGGCCGCGGCGGGGCTGACGCGCACCTGGCCCTCGGCCACGAGGACTTCGAGACCTGCGCCGGGCTCGGCGCGGACGGCGAACTTGGTGCCAGTGACGAGGACGGAGCCGCCGGGCGTCTCGACGGTGAAGGGTTTGGTGGCATCCTTGGCGACTTCGAAGAACGCCTGGCCGGTGGCGAGCCGGACGCGGCGCTCTGCGGTGCCGAGCGTGATGGTGACGCGGGTGCGGGAGGAGAGGTCGATGGCGGTGCCATCGGCCAAGGTGAGGGAGTGATGTTGCGCGGCGGCGGTGGCGAACTCGGTGGTGGCTGCGGTTGGCGTCCGTCCGGACCAGAACACAAACGCGGCACAAGCGGCGGCGGCCACCAGTCCGCCGAGCGCCAGGCTGGGCAGCCAGTGGCGCCGGGGTTTCGCCGGTGCCGGAGGAATGGCGATCGCGCCGGTGGCGGCGAGCGCGGGCAGGAGTTGGCCGAGGTCGACGGCGAACTGGCAGTACTCGGCGACCAGCGCATGGCGGGCGGGATGGCCGGCGAGCCAGGCCTCGAAGTCGCGCAGGTCGGCGGGGGAGAGATTGTCGCCGTCGAGCCGCGCGGCCCAGAGG
>JAEXPG010000196.1 GCA_023447015.1 Verrucomicrobiota bacterium | reverse complement strand
TCGTAGGTGATGAAGTCGTGCCGCAACGCGGGCAGGAACACGCCGAGCACCGCAAGAAAGAGCAGCGCGCCCAACCAGAGCGGCCGCCGGTCCGCGGTGGCGGCAGGCGATGGCGGGGCGGCGTCGCCGTCGGCGGGAATCGCCGGTGTCGCCGACGACATGGCCGCGGCGGCGGGCGTCGGGTTCGGCGCCGCGCCGGGCTGCGGCCGGCGGGAGCCGGTGGGGCGGTGTTTTGCCATCGTGCCGATGCGAAACGATCCGCCCGCTCCCGCGCGACCATTTTCTCGTGCGCTTGTCCGGGGCGCTGCCCGCGACGCCGCCTACGGTGGCGCTCAGGCCCGGCGGGCCCAGCGGAGTTTGGCGGGGATGGCGCGGGGGTTGGAGCCGCACTCGGCCGGCGACGGCCGGATCAGCTCCTCGGCGATCGCGGCGTAGGTGCCGTCGCGTTGGCCGGCGAGAAACGCCTTCTTCACCCGGCGGTCTTCGCCGGAGTGGAACGTGAGCATCGCGACGCGCCCGCCCGGCCGCAGGCAGCCGGGCAGGTGGCGCAGCAGGGTGTCGAGCGCGGAGAACTCGTCGTTCACCGCGATGCGCAGCGCCTGGAAGACGCGGCGCACGGAGAGATCGGCCTCGTCCTTTTCCAGGCGCGGCAGGGCGGCGCGGATCGCGGCGGCCAGCTCGGTGGTGGTGGCGAAGGTGCGGCCGGCGAGCAGCGGTGCGAGCGTGGCGGCACGCGGCTCGTCGGCGTTGTCGGTGAGGAGCTGCGCGAGGGCTGCGGGCGAGAGGCCGGCCAGCAGCGCCCCAGCGGGGGCGCCGCGGTGGGGATTCATGCGCAGGCCGAGCGGGCCGGCGAACTTCACGGAGAAGCCGCGCGCCGGGGCGTCGATCTGCATCGAGGAGAGGCCAAGGTCGGCGAGGACCACGTCGGCGCCGGAGAGACCGGTGGCGGCGAGGGCTTTCGGCAGGCCGGCGAAATTGCTGCGGTGCGCGGTGAAGACATCGGGGCCGAAGCCGAGCGCGCGCAGGCGGGCCTCGGTTTTCGGGAGCTCGATCGGGTCGGCATCGAGGCCGAGGAGGCGTCCGCCGGGCAGCAGCCGGGGGAGGATCTCGCGGCTGTGGCCGCCGTAACCGAGCGTGCAGTCGACGGCGATCTCGCCCGGCGCCGGCGCGAGCACGGCGAGGATCTCCGCGACCATGATCGGCCGGTGCGTGCCTGCCGCGGTTTTGCCGGAGGCGACGACCTTCGCGACGGTGTCGGCGTAGCGCGCGGGATCGTGCTCCTTGTACTTGTCCTCGAAGCGGCGCGGGTTCTTGCCCGAGTAGCGCGGTCGGCGCCGGTGCGGCGCGGGTGCCGGGGTCGCGGCGGGATCGGGTGGGGCGCTGGGCGCGGACTCGTCGGACATCGCGGCGGAGCGTGGGCGCGGGTGCGCGCCGGGGCCAGTGGGAAAGCGGTGGGCCCGAATCCTCAGGGAGGCTCAGGCTTGCGCCGGTTCCTGTCGGCCGGGGCTTAGTCCCGGCTTCTCCGCTGGGCCGCCTCAGCGCGGTGACGTACCGCAGACACCACTTGTGCGCCCGTCCTGGTGGAGGCGCGGCCGTCAGGCGTGCTGGACAGCGGCGGGGGCGCCGAAGGGGCCGTTGACGCCGTTGGGGAAGCGGAAGAGGCGGAGGATCTGGCCGAACTCGTGGAGGTAGGCGCGGGCGAGTTCGTGGTCGGAGGCGACGACGAGGATGTCGTGGGAGAACACCGACGTGTTGTACCAGTTGAAGCTGCCGTCGAGGACGATGGACTCGTCGATCACGCAGTACTTCGAGTGGAGCGGGCAGTAGGGCACGCGCTGGTCGGTCTGGCCGTAGGCGAGGGCGACGCGGATGCCGGCGCGGGCGAGTCGCGCGACGGCCGGGAGCAGCGGGCGGTGGATCTCCTGGTCCATCGGGTACTCGCGGGCGGGATCTCCCTGGCGGGCCATGTGGCCGTTGACGATGATCTGGACGTCGACCCCGCGGGCGTGGGCCTGGAGGAGGGCGTCGATCACGCTGTCGCCGTGCTCGCCGCGGAGCTCGTTGATCAGGAAGAGGCAGGCCCGGATCGAGTGCCGGGCGCGGCCGATCTCGGAGAGGATGGCCTGGGGGGGGCGGTAGAGGTTGCCGTTGAGCAGGGGCTGCCGGCCGAAGGTGTAGAGGAGGTTGAACGGGCTGAGCGGATCGACGCCGTAGCGCTGGATCACGCCGCCGCGGACGGCCTGGAAGATGTTGTCGAGGATGCGGCACACGCCCTCGGAGTGGAAGACCAGCCCGGTCTCCCAGTTGGCCCACCAGCGTTCGAAGGTGATGTTGAACGAGCCCTCGAGGCAGTGGCTGGTGCCGAAGATCACGAACTTGTTGTGCATGTCCGTGTCGACCTCGACGAGGGGGTGCTTCTGGCCGGCGAAGACGCCGAGCAGGTCGATGCCCGAGCGCTTGAGCCGGGCGTAGTTGGCGCTGGTGGTGAGCATCATCTTGCGCCAGTCGACGACGCACTGCACCGGGACGCCGCAGGCGTGGGCGTGCAGGAGGTGGTTGATGAAGTCGGTGTCGTCGATGCAGTCGACGCAGACCTTGATGCCCGGGCTGTGGCCGGGGTGCTCGAGGTGCTCGCGGATGGTCTGGTCGATGCGTTCGTGGAGGTAACGCTTGGGGTGGTAGGGATGGGTGGGCGTGCCCTTGGTGAACTTCGGGGTGAGGCGGAGGGCGTCGAAGTGGTGGTTGTACCAGTCGACATCGCGCTGGAGCGGGGCGGGGTCGACCTCGTGGGTGCGGTAGGTGTTGTGGCCGGCGGGCCGGCGGTCGACCGGGCTGCGGAAGGCGTCGCTGCCGCCGAGCCGCGGGCCGTCGACCAGGACGTAGTCGTGCTCGGAGGGGACCGAGCGTCCCTGCTGGTGGACGAGGTAGGAGAACTTCACGACCGTGGCGGCGCCGAGGAGGTCGCAATACGGGTGGAGGAAGCAGTCGCGCGTGTGGCGGCGGTGGCGGTTCCACTCGACGTCGTAGGGGTCGGTCTCGACGAGGTACTGTTCGCAGACGCCGTTGGCGCGGTGGATCTTCAGGATCACCTTCACGTTGACGTCGGCGCCCCAGTGGACCTCGAAGCGCAGGCGGGCCCAGCGCAGGAGGAAGACGTGGCCGAACTCGTTGCGGCGTGGGAAGACCGGACCCAGTTCCACTTCGCAGGGGAGCGCGAATTGTTCGGCGAAGGGCATGAGCGTGTCCCGATCGGTATTCGGCGGATGGTTTCGGTTGGCGAGGGCGGAGGCGGAACGAGTCAGCGCGGCTCGAATTCGACGAGGTAGCCGGTGTGGTCGGAGACGCGGCCGTAGTCGGTGTCGGTGAAGAGCTCGCGGGCGGCGACCGGCTCGAGGCGGTTGTCGCGGTGGGCGAAGAGGTAGTCGATGCGGCCGTCGGCCGGGTCGGGGCGCGCGTGGGGGCCCGGGGGCGGGCCGAAGCCGGCCTCGTGGCGCTGGCGCAGCTGCGCGAGGAGGAACTGGTCGGTGAACTGCCCGTCGCCGGTGGCGAGGTCGTAACCTTCGCGGCCGGCGGGGATGTTGAAATCGCCGCAGAGGAAGGTGGCGGCGGTGTCGCCGTTGTGCTGTTCGCAGGCCCACTGGCGCAGGCGGGGAAACTGCTCGCGGAAGCCGTCGTTGATCCAGCTGAGGTGGGCGGAGAACACGTTCACCGGCCCGACGTAGGGGACGTTGATGCGGGCGTGGACGACACGGCGGGAGTGGATGCTCCTCGGGTCCTGGCTGGAGGAGACGTAGCCGGAGTCGGTGCGCACGATCGTGTGGCGGGTGAGGATGGCGCTGCCCTCGCGGTAGCGGTCGAAGCCCAGGTGCGACCAGTTGTGGTGGATCTGGTAGGGCCGGCCGATGCGCTCCTGGATGATGCGGGCGGTGTTGGTCGCCCACTCGCCGAAGCCGTCGTTCCACGGTTCCGCGACCTCCTGCAGGCAGACGATGTCGATCTCGAGCTCGCGGATGGCCTGGGCGATGCGCCAGAGCTTGGCGTCCTGTTCGGGCTCCTGGTTGCAGTGGAGATTGAGGGTGAGAACCTTGAGCCGGTCGCGCCGGGCGCAGTAGTTGCGCCCGAAGTTGTCGTCCCAGATGGTGCCGGTGGAGGTCTCGCAGGCGATGGCGTACTCGACACGGAAGGCGCCGCCGATGCCGAGGTGGCTGATCCAGATCTCGTTGCCGTAGCGGTTCGGGTTGCGGGCGTTGCTCGCGGCGGTGCGGCCCCAGTGGCGGCGGCGGAAGAAGCACGGTGTATCCGTGAAGGTGCGCCAATGGTCGGTGGTCCAGCGGACGTAGACCCGCTCGACGCGCGTAGGCGGGCGGAGCGCCACCGTGATGGGCAGGTAGTCCTGGCCCGGCTCGAGGCGGGGCCGGTAGTCGATGTGGAGCAGCGAATAGGCGCCGGAAAGGCGGATGCCGGAGTCGGCGTTGATGTCGTAGTTGAACCCCGTGTTGTTGTCCCAGTACTCCTGGCCGGCCATGCGGCCGCAGGCGGCGCAGCGGATGTCGCCGGGGAGCGCGTCGTGGTCGGCGTCGGCCGTGACGGAGGCGGTGGCGTGCCAGAGTTCGCGTTGCTGGCCGAGGGAGCAGAGCCAGTGGGCCTGGGCGGAGTGCCAGGCGCCGTCCTCCCCGGACCATTTGACGGAGATGTCCTTGTCGAAGGCCCGGTTCTCGACGAGGAGGCGGAAGGCGAGGTCCTGCCGGGCGCTGTCACCCTGACGGGAGATGACGTTGGCGGCGTAGAGGAGCTCGACGGGTTTCACGGTTTGCTGAAGCGAAGGCCTCCGATGTTGGAGCAGGGAGGGTTTGCGGTGCGACGGCGGCGGGAAGGAACGAGGTTTCAGTCCGGCCGCAAGAACTGGATGCGCACGCGGAAGCGAGCGCTGGTCGGGGCTTGGGCGCGCGGCCGACCGGGGCGGGCGGCATCGCCCCGGCGCGGTTGCGGGCAGGCCAGCCGTGGACCGGGGCCTCCGCCCGCGTGGGGGCAAGCGACGCCACCGGTTTTGGCGTCCGGCATTCGCGCCGGGGCGGAAGTTGCGGGAACCCGCGGTGAGGCGGCGGGACTCGATGCTGTGGCCTAGTTCGCGGGTGCGGGCTTCGTGTCCGCGGTTTGCGCGGGCGCGACGCTGAAATGCAGCGTCGGGGCGGCGCCGGGGGTGGCGTCCTCGGAGGCGTAGAACGTGGCGTTGATTGCGCCGAGCGGCCGGAGGATGAGGCCCTTGGTGGTGCCGTCGAGGAGCCGCTGCATGACCGGGCGGGGGAGGACGACGTAGGTCTTGCCGCCGGGGGCGGGGGCGACGTCGACATCCTGGACCATCTGGGTGTTGAAGACCTGCTTCGGGTCGCCGCCCTGGAGCAGGCTGTGGTAGGTGACCGTCTCCTGGTTCCAGGCGGGGTCGCCGCCGAGGATTTCGAAGACGTGCAGCCGGCCGAACTCGACGCCGAGGTCCTCGCCGAAATGCTCGATGTATTTGCCGCCTTGGGGCGCGCAGAAGGTGGTGAGCTCCAGCACGCCGGCGCCGGTGGCGGTACGGCCGGGCAGTTGCGAGAAATCCCAGCGCAGGACGGGGGATTGGTGCGGGTCGACGGTGAGGAGGCGCGCGGTGCCGGTGGCGGTGGCGGCGTGCCAGTCGTTGAAGTTCACGTCGGGGAAATCGGCGTGGATCTGGCTGTCGTGGGCGACCGGGAGGTGGTGGGCGAAGGTGGTGGTCGCGGGGACGGGCGGGTGGTAGACGAGCGGCTCGCCGAGATCGGGGCCGGCCTGATCGCGGTGGACGACGTCGGCGCGGAAGTAGTCGAGGTCGACCTCGTACTTGTCCGGACCGTAGTCGGTCACGCAGAGTTGGACGAAGAGGGTGTCGCCGGGGCCGACGTCGAGATCCTGCGTGGTGAGGCTGATGGTGTGCCAGCCGGTGGTGTCGGGCAGATCGTACTCGCGCAGGTGCTGATGGAAATCGGTCGTGCGCTGGGTGTTGATCATGAAGTTCACGCGGCGGGGGGCGTGGCTGGTCCGCACGCGCGCCTCGCCGCGCAGCTCGTAGGCGGGGTCGGCGAGTTTCGCGAGGTCGAGCGAGCTCGCGATGTCGCGTTTGATGAGCGTCCACCAGACGTTGTAGGGGTCGGTCGAGCCGTTGGCGACGATGGTGGCGTAGCCGTCCTTCTGGATGAAGTCCACGGTGGGCGTGCCGTCGCCGACCATGGTGAACCAGGCGGGATCGATCTTCGGGCGGTCGAAGTCGTCGATGAATTGGGCGCGACCGATCGCGGGAACAGCCGCGAGGGAGAGCGCGAGGAACAGGATCTGCGGGGATGGGAGCATGGGGATGAGGGCGAAAGTGTGCGCCGGGGCCCGCCGGAGGCGAGACCGGGGATGTTCTAGCAGTGGACAGGCGGGAACGGCCGACCGCCACGGTGCCTCTGGCGTCCGGCGCGAGGCCAGGCCGCCGGCCGGCGACGCGTGCTCACCTGCAAGGTGCGGACG
>JAEXPG010000559.1 GCA_023447015.1 Verrucomicrobiota bacterium | reverse complement strand
CACATCACCCACGGCCGCTTCCCCGCCAACATCATGGAGCAGTTCCAGGGCATGCTCGATTACTTCGGCGAGTCGCCCTACATCGTGCGCTCCAGCTCCATCCTCGAGGACGCCCGCAGCAACGCCTTCTCCGGCAAGTACGAGAGCTACTTCGTCGTCAACCGCGGCTCCCGCGAGCAGCGCATGACCGCCCTGCTCAAGGCCGTGCGCTGCGTCTACGCCAGCGTGCTCGACGAAGAGGCGCTGCGCTACCGCAAGCGCCGCGGACTGCTCCACAGCGAGGAGCGCATGGCCCTGCTCATCATGCGCGTGTCCGGGTCCCCGCAGGGCCGTTACTACTACCCGCAGGCCGCCGGCGTCGGCCTCTCCTACAACCCCTTCGTCTGGCACCCCGACATCGATCCGCAGGCCGGCGTCGTCCGCCTCGTCTTCGGCCTGGGCACCCGCGCCGTCGACCGCAGCGACGACGACTACACCCGCCTCGTCGCCCTCAACGCCCCCGGCCGCCGGCCCGAGGCCAACTTCGACGACGCCCGCGAGCACTGCCAGCGCCGCATGGACTGCCTCGACCTCAAGGACGGACAGTTCGTCTCGCTCGAGTTCCCCGAGGTCATCAAGGAGACGCCCGACTACCCGCTCGACCTCTACCTCACCTACACCGCCGAGAACTACCCCTGGATCACCTTCGACCGACTCCTCACCGAGACCAACGTCGCCCCCGACCTGCGCCGCATGCTCTCCCTGCTCGAGGACGCCTACGAGCACCCCGTCGATGTCGAGTTCACCCTCAACTTCCTCGCCGACGGCTCCTACCGCATCCACCTGCTCCAGTGCCGCACCTTCCAGATCCAGCGCGAGACCGGCACCATGCTGCCCTCCGAGCAGATCGAGCGGCAGCGCCTCCTCACCGCCAACGGCGCCGTCATCGGCGTGAGCCGCGAGCAGCCGCTCACCCGCGTGATCTACATCGTCACCGAAACCTACGCCGCACTCAACGACCAGGACCGCTACGCCGTCGCCCGCCTCATCGGCCGCCTCAACCGCAAGCACCCCGAGGACGACCGCGGGCTCATGCTCATCGGCCCCGGCCGCTGGGGCACCCACAGCCCCTCCCTCGGCATCCCCGTCGCCTTCGGCGAGATCAGCCGCGCCTCCGTCGTGTGCGAGATGGTCGAGATGCACGAGCGCCTCATCCCCGACGTGTCGCTCGGCACCCACTTCTTCACCGACATCGTCGAGCATGACATGCTCTACCTGGCCTACTTCCCGCGCAACGCCGGCAACAACATCGACACCGCCTGGTTCCGCGGCGCGCCCAACCGGCTGCTCGAGCTGGAGCCCGATGCCACCCGCTTCGCCGACATCGTGCGCGTGATCGACTGCGCCGACATCCCCGGCCGCATCTGGCTCCGCGCCGACGCCACCCAGCAGCAGTCCATCGTCTTCCGCACGGACTGAGCCCCGCCCCCGCCACACCTTCGGTTTCCATCCACTCCGGGGCTCCAACGCCACCGCAGATCGATCAACCCACGCCATCCCCTGCCGCAAGGTCTGCCACCGTCGAGCCCTCTGTTCACCATGAGACGCCTTGCCCAGTTCGTCGCGGCACACGGAACCGCGCTCTTCGCCATCTACTGTGTGCTCAGCCTCATCCCGATGCTGGTTCTCCGCACCGAGTACAACGTCCCCTTCGCCTTCGCGCTCAAGTTCCTCGCCGGCCCGATCGTCGCCCTCTGCCTGCTCCTCGGCCTGCGCTACAGGGATGAGTTCATCCGACGGGCCAAGCACCCGAAGGCGTTCTGGCTGATCCTCGTCCTGCTGCCGCCTCTGCTGGCCCTGCTGAGCGGAGGACTCGTGGTCGGCGCCAACGCCCTCATGCCCCCCCAACAGACCGTGGTGATCCAGGGCATGGTCCGCGACAAATGGGTCGCGGGAAGCCGGCACAAATCACTCGTCGTCGAGGTGGTCTCCAACGAGCGCCCAATCCGGTTCGAAGTGAACCGCGCAGAATACGAGGCCGCCAAAGTCGGCCAGCCCTTCCGGACCAGCCGAAAGCGCGGACCGCTCGGCTTCGTCTATTCGTGGAAGTGAACCGCCCCGGGCGGGTCGTGGCGTTCGCCCGCAGGCGTGCGCCACCGATCCCTACTCCGCTTCCGACACCGAGCCCCCGCCGCGCAACACATCCAGCCGCTTGCGCAGCGTCGCGCGGGTGATGCCCAGCCGCTCCGCCGTGCGCACCTGGTTGCCCCCGAACTCCTTCATCGCGCGGACGATCATCTCGCGTTCCAACCGCTCGAGGATCGTCTCCGCCTTGTCGGCACTGAGCTGTTGATAGACGAAATCCAGGGACGCCTCCAGGTTCGCGGGCGCCGGACCTGCGGCGGGAGTCGCCGCGGGCGCCGCGGCCTTGGCGACGACGGTCGTGGCACTCGGCACCGGGACCGGAGCGAGCGGAGCGGGCTCCGCGGGGGTCCCCGCGCCGGCCGCGACAGCCTCGCGCAGCTCGGCGGGCAGATCCTTCGCAAGGATGGTGTCGCCCTGCGCGATCACGGCGCTGCGGTAGATGGCGTTCTCCAGCTCGCGCACGTTGCCCGGCCAGCGGTGGCGCACGAGGATGTCCATCGCCTCGGGGGCGACCTTGCGCACGCGGGCCTTCTTCGACTTCTCCAGCTTCTGGAGCATGAAGTCGACGATCTCGGGAATGTCGGTCGTGCGCTCGCGCAGGCTGGGCAGGCGGAGGCGGACGACGGCGAGCCGGTAGTAGAGGTCCTCGCGGAAGGTTTTCGCCTTCACCATGGCCTCGAGGTCGCGGTTGGTCGCGGCGATCACGCGCACATCGACCTGCAGCGTCTCCGTGCCGCCCACGCGCTGGATCTCGCCCTCTTGGAGGACGCGGAGGATCTTCGTCTGCGTGGCCAGCGACATGTCGCCGATCTCGTCGAGGAAGAGCGTGCCGCCGTCGCACAGCTCGAACTTGCCGCTGCGCTGACCGGTCGCGCCGGTGAACGAGCCGCGCTCGTGGCCGAAGAGCTCGCTCTCGATGAGGTTCTCCGGAATCGCGGCGCAGTTGACGGCCATGAACGGCTTCGCCGACCGGTGGCTGTGCTGGAAGATGCAGCGGGCGACGAGCTCCTTGCCCGTGCCGCTCTCGCCGGAGATGAGCACGGTCACGTCGCTGGCGGTCACCTGGCCGATGACCTTGAAGACCTCCTGCATGGCGGGCGAGGAACCGACGATGCCCTCCTTGTAGTCCTCGCTCTTCACCTTCGGCTTGTAGCCGGCGGCGGTCTGGAGGTCGGCCTTGGTCTTGAGCGCGTTCTCGGCGATCGCCAGCACCTTGTCGGCATCGAACGGCTTCATCACGTAGTCGAACGCGCCGAACTTCATCGCCTCGATCGCCGTCTGCGCCGTGCCGAAGGCGGTCATGAGGACCACCAGCAGGTGCGGATGCAACGCGCGCAGGTGCTGGAGCGTCTCGATGCCGCTCATGCCGCCCATGCGGATGTCCAGGAACACGAGGTCCGGGGCGCCCTTCTTGGCGATGGCAATGCCCGCCTCGCCGCTGCCGGCCTCGACGATGTGGTACTGGCGGGGGCTCAGCACCCGGCCCAGCGAGTACCGGATCTCCTCGTCGTCGTCGATGATGAGGATCGTGGGCGGCTTGGGTGCGTTGTTTTCGTTGGTCATCGGTGGCGTGGTTGACAACGGCGGCGGCTCCGCGGCCAAATGGATTTTTTCGTTTCGATGCTGCAATGGTCAATCGCCTTGTTCCGGGTCTTCGGGATCCGCCTGGAGGTGCACGCGACATTCGTGCTCCTGCTGGCGTATGCCGGCTGGCTCGGCGCAAAGGGCGGGGCGACCGGGGTCGCCTCCTCGGTGTGTACGGTGATTCTGATGTTTGTCGTCGTCGTGCTGCACGAACTGGGCCACGCGCTCGCAGCAAGACGTTACGGGATCCGGGCTTCGCGCATTTTGCTCCTCCCCATCGGCGGCATGGCCGAGTTCGACTCCATCCCGCGCCAGCCCCGGCGCGAGATCCTCATCGCCCTCGCCGGCCCGGCGGTGAACTACCTGCTGGCCGGCTTGCTCCTGCTGTTCTTCGGCTGGCCAAAATTGCTCAGCGAGACCGGCACGCCGACCCAGTGGTCCCAAGTGCCGGCCACATTGCTGGCGGTGAACCTCATCATGGGGCTCTTCAACCTCCTGCCGGCCTTCCCCATGGACGGCGGCCGGGTGCTCCGCGCCCTGCTGGCCATGCGCCTGGACTACCTCGGCGCCACCCGCTGGGCCGCCCGCATCGGCCAAGGCATCGCCCTCCTGCTCTCCGCCGCGGCCGCCTACGAATCCTGGTTCGGCGGCCAGAACCTCTGGCTGCTGGCCGTGCTCTTCCTCTTCATCGCCTACGGCGCCGAGACCGAGTACCGGTTCGTCCGCAACCGCGAGTTCTACGCCGGCCTGATCGTCGCCAACGTCACCCGGGCCGACTACCTCGCCTTCCCGCCCGAGACCTCCATCGAGACCGCCTTCGAGACGCTGCGCCGCACCGTCACCCAGGACCTGCTCCTGATCGATGCCACCGGCCCGGTCGGCATCGTGCCGCGGGCCCGCCTCGCCGCCGCCCTGCGCGCCGGTCGCGACCTGGACCCGCTCACGCTGCACGCCGAGCATGACTTCGCCTTCCTCCAGGCCGAATGGCCGCTCGGCCCGGTCGTCGAGGACCTCAAGCGCGGCAAACAGCGCCTCTTCCCCGTCTACTCCCACGACCGCCTCATCGGCGTGTTCGACACCGGCCGGATCGACGACGCCGTACGCCTGATCCGCCAGACCCGCCGGCGCCGGCGCTAGAGAACGCCCGGCAAAGCGCCGGCGCCCATGGTGAACCGGAAGGCAGGGGCGCAAAAAAGCCGCCGCGAACGAGGCGGCGGCGGCAGGGAGTTCGGAATCGGCCCGAGTTACTTCTTCGCGGGCGGATTGCACTTCTCGCAGGTCTTGCCGGCCTTCTCGGCCTCCTCGCAGCAGGCCATCTTCTGCGTCGCGCAGCACTTCTTGGCCTCGTCGCACTTCGCCTTGTCGGCCTCGGAGCACTCCTTCTTGCAGCAGGGCTTGTCGCACTTGGCCTTGTCGGCGCACTTCTCGCAGGTCTTGCCGGCCTTCTCGGCCTCGGCACAGCAGGCGGGCTTCGCCTTGTCGCACTTGGCTTCCTTGTCGCAGACCTTCTTGCAGCAGGGCTTGTCGCAGTCCTTCGGGCAGGCCTCCTTCTTCGCGGGGGCGTCGGCGGCCGAGAGGAAACCGGCGCAGAGGGCGAACACGGAGGCGGCGAGCAGAACACGGATTGATTTCATGGATGCAGTTGGGATGTATGGGTAACGCGATCTCGGGCCGGGGCGCAGCGAGCGCCTCCGTCGCAACCCGAGGCCGCCGAGAATGCCTCCCCGGCCCCGCGCGTCAATCGCGGCGCACTGCCGCCATCGCCACACGATGCACCGGCGGCTCTTGAGCAATCAGTCGGGCGCCTGGGCAACGAAACAAAGAAACGGGGCCGCCAACCGGACCCCGGGGGCTCAGGCCGCCGGCGGTTTGGCGCCCGTTCCTCGAAACTCGCCCCTCGTCCGCCTCAGATCACCGCCACGGCTTCCATCTCCACGAGCAGGTTGTCCCGGCAGACGTCCGCCAGCACCGCGACCTTCGGGAAGAACGGGATCTGCAACAACCGGCTGACTCGGCACCACGCCGCCCAGGCCTCCGGGGTCTTGCAGAAGAGCGTGGCCGAGGTGATGTCGGCCAGCGTGCCGCCCTGCTGTTCGAGGATGGCAGCGATGCTCATCATCGTCTCGAGGCTCTGGCACTCGGCGTCGCCGAGGTGCGTGCTGGCGCCGGCGGTGTTGATGCTGGCCGTGCCGGAGATGTGGATGGTGCGCTTGCCCTCGATGGCAAGAGTCATGCCGCGCGAGAAGGCCGAGCCGTAGTTGAACGACTGGTCCTGCCGCGGGCTGCAGCGCACCGGTTCGACAGCGATGGCGCCGGGCCGGCCGGGCGCGACCGCGAGCACGTCGACGATGCACTCCTCGTTGTCGGAACGGCATTGGATGCCCGTGCTGGCGGGAAACGGTGCCCCGCCCTCGCCACCGATCCCGACCTTGCGGAAATGGGCGGTGCGGATGCGGTTGAGATCGTCGTACCACTCGAGCAGCCGGCCGTTGTAAATCCAGGTGCGGGCCACCTGCGGATAGCGGAAACCGTGCGCTTCCAGCCCGAGCCCGATGTTGGCGAACATCCGCTCGGCCTGCGCGCAGTGCCCTTCCGCCAGCCGGCCGTCGGGATTCGTGCCGCGCACCGCGGCCAGATGCAGCATCGCAAAACCGTTCCCGCGCCACAGCCGCCCGCGGCCGGTCGCCGGACTCTGCACGGTCTGCACGCACGCTTCGCCGCCCGCGGGGGCCACGCCCCAGATCTGGAGCCCGACGAAGTCGCAGCCCTGCAGCGGCGTCCCCTGCAGCCAAGTGACCGGCATCGTGTCGTCCAGGCGATGCTTCCGGTAGGCCGCCGCCCGCACCGCCAGCACCTCGTCGCGCACGCGCGTGAGGCCGTAGACCTTCTCCTGGATCGGCTGGATCCCCCGCTCGGCCAGCACGGCCGCGACCCGCGCGAAGAGCTCCTCCGCCGCCGCAGCCGCCGTCGCCGGCCGTTCGATCGTGGCCGTGAGGTGAAATTCGGTGAACGAGGCGCGCGGCGAGGCACGCACTTCGAGGCGACTGTGACCGGTGGTTTCCATGGGGGTTATCTTGGCAACTATCCAGCATCCGCCCAGCCGCCGTCACGCACGATCTGCGAGTTCCCGCCGCAAAAACGACCGCGGCCTGCCGCCCGGGCTACGCGCCTCCGCACGCCGCGCAGCAAACCCTCGGCGCCGGCTGCTGGGCCAGATTGACGGCCTCCAGCCGCTCGCGGCGGGCGGCGAAGCAATGCGGACACGTCGAGAACGGCTCCAGCGCCCAGGTGTCGACGAACACCCGGCCGCGCCCCAGCGCGAGCGCGGCCCGCTGCGCCTCCTCGAGCATCGCCAGCGGCGGCGGGACCAGTTCGCCCGCCGCGCGGAGCCGATCCAGCGCGCCGTTGCCGGTGCGCGTCGGAATCAGCGTCACCGCGCTGGCGCCGCACCGGAAGGCGAACTCGGCCGACCGGACCAGCCACTCCCGGCCCTCGCGCTCGTCCAGGAACGGCGGATGCACCAGGAGGAACACGCGCAGCGCGATCCGCTCGGCGGCGAGGAAGTCCGCCGCCCGCGCAAACTGGCCGAGATCAAACTTCTTGTTGAGCTTCGCCAGCACCTCCGGATGCGCGGTCTCCAGCCCCATCGCCACCTCAAGCGAACCGGCCAGCAGGTCGCGCCAGGCGCGGGTGCGGTCCCCCACCAGCAGCGGATGCGACTCCACCACCACGTGGCGGGCGAACGCGATCCGCTCCGCCACCGGCGCGTGGTCGGCGGGCGGGATCGCGGCGGGATCGAAGAAGCTCCCGCTGTTGTAGAGTTTCACCTGCGTCGGCAGCGGGCCCGCGGCCGCCCAGCCGCGCACCGCCGCCTCCACCTGCCGGGTGATCGCCCCCGCGGGCACGGACTCGCGGGTGGTGCCCTGCCACAGGTCGCACATCAGGCAGCGCCACGGGCACTCGCGGTTGGTCAACAGCACAACCCCGGAGTCGGCGACCTCGCCGGAGGCGAGCCGCTCCCGTTCGCGAAAGACACCATGCGGCACGGACGGGTCCGGTGCGTCCCGCCGCGCCGGGCGCTGGGCGAGAATCCAGGCGGAGCGGTCCCGCTCCGGGTAGACGGAGCCGGCGTGCCTCACTGATAGAACGCGAGGAACTGCCGGCGGTACTCCGACTCCTGCGTGCCGAGCCGGCGGTGCAGTTTCTCGACCGGGATCGCCCCATGCTGGAAACGCCGCTTCTCGAAGATCGGCATGTCCACGCCGAAGTGCGCCTTGATGCCGCGCCGCACCACCTCGCCCTTGAGCGAATAGAGCCGGTCGACCGACATCTGGCTCAGTTCCGTGAACGGAATGCCCTCGGCGACGGTGACCACCGCGGGCCGGGTGAAGGGGCTGAAACCGTCGAAGCCGCAATGGCGGGCGGGGGCGTACGTGCGCGCGTAGCTGCGGCTGAGCCCGCCGCTGTAGGTCAGCGAGTGCTTGATCTTCCCGACGCCCCAGCCCTCGTGGTAGAGCATCAGGTTGTTGACGACGCTGCGGATCGTCAGCTCGGGATTCTCCTCGATCGGGTAGTCCTTGAGGTTCTCGTCGCCGCCGTCGCCATCGATCATGAACTTCCACTGCGGGTAGCGGGCGCGGATGCCACGGTGGAGCGCGAGCACCATCGAGGCGCACTCGACGTCGAGCTGCTTGTAGTCCTCGAGCACCCGGAGCGTGTCCGCCACGCTGAGGGACGTCGGGTCGGCCTCGATCGGCTCGAGGAAGAGCCCGAGCCCGAGGCGGTCGAGGAACGCGCGCGCCTGCTGCAGGTCGGGGCCGTCGCCGAAGCTCAGGGTGAACGCCTTGAGCCGCGCGGGATTCATCCCGAGTTTGCGCATGACCTCGTAGACGGTGATGAAGACCGCGCCGCTGTCGATGCCGCCGGAGAAGCACACGCCGACCGGTTCGCGCTCGGGCACCGCGCGCAGCCATTTCGCGGTCTCCTCCGCCAGGGCGCCGATGTACTGCCGCCCGATCAGGTCGAGGTCGGCCGGGAGCGCGTTGCGCTGCGGGGTGAAGAAGCGGGTGTAGGTGGGATCGGGATCGGGGCAGCCGATGAGCTGGAGCTCGATCACATGGTGCGCCGGCACCATGCGCGTGTAGCTGGGGTGGAACTGCCGGTCGAGCCCCTCGCTCTTCAAGAACTGGTGGATCGTGTCGATCCGGTCGGCCACGACCAGCGCCGGCCCCTCGGTGCGCTTGGCGAGGAAGTAGCGCAGCGGCCGGTCGAGCGAGCGCGCCAGCCGCACGCGCTTGCCTTCGCGCGCCGCGATCGCGAACGAGCCGTCGATCTCGCGGACCGCCTCCGGGGTGCCGTGCAGGATCCGCTCCCGGGCCTCCTCGACGGTCATGTTGTGCAGGCGGTTGGCGGCAGGGTCGGTGAGATCGACGAACCGTTCGATGTAGTCGTGCATGGGTGGGAGGAAGTCGGGGCCGATGCGGATGGGTTTTGCCTGGTCTGCCCGACGGCGAACACCGCGTGCGGACCAGCGCCGGAAGCCATCGCCTCGCCGCCCCGAACGCAAATGCGAAACGCCCCGGCGGCCTCGCGGTCCCGGGCGAACGGCCGCCGCGCCACGCCGCCGCAACCGGCGCGGTTCCGTCCCCGGCCCGCGCCGCCGGCGGGAAGAATCCAATGGGCCGTTACGGGCTCCCGGGCTTCGTCTTCCCCGCGCCGTCGATCACCTCGTCGGGCGACGCCTCCGCCTCCACGACGCCGGAATCGCGCACGTCCCAATGTTCGACGTGTTTGTAGACGATGGTCCTGCCCTTGAGCAGCTCGCCGTGCCGGCGGCAGAACTCCTCCAGCCGGTCCTTGTGGTCGATCAGCTCGACGCAGAGCGTGAGGTTCAGGTCCGTGACCTCGGCGCCCTCCGCGGGCGCCTTGCGTTCGCTGGTGAAGCCGAAGTGCGTCATGAAGACCGCGGCGTTCTTCAACCCGTCCCGCTTCGCCGCCCTGACGATCGCGCGATAGACGGGCTTGGCGTCGAGCCCGGCCCAGACGCCGGTCGCCGGCGCCCGATCGTCGGGCGCAAGGTAGATGCGGATCTTCCCGAGCTCGCGGGCGACGATGCGGTGGTCTTCCCGGTTCGCGCTCGGCGCCGGGGGCGCGGAGAAGTCCGGCAACAGCTCGGCCGCGGCGGAGAGCAGCGCCGGCTCGGCCGCGCCGCGGAGTTCGCGCAGCTCGCGCAAGGTGAGATCGGGCGGCAGCGCGGCCCGGCCCTTCTTCGCCACCCCGATCCGCTGCGCGCCGTAGATGCCGGAGTGTCCGCTGCAGTAGTAGGCGACGAAGCAGGCCACCGCGAAGTAGAGGGTGTAGTGCGCGCCGAAGAGCTCCAGGCC
>JAEXPG010000129.1 GCA_023447015.1 Verrucomicrobiota bacterium | reverse complement strand
CGGAGAAGGCGCCGACCCAGGCGAACTTGTCGAGGTGGCCGAGGCCGAAGTTGAAGGTCTGTCCGCCGCCCATCGAGAGGCCGGCGATGCCGCGGTGCTCGCGGTCGGTGAGGACGGAGAACTTCGCCTCGACGGCGGGAATGAGGCAGCCGAGCAGGTCGCCTTCGAACTTGCCGAACGCGGCGGCCTTCTCGGGCTCGAAGGGATTGCCGATCGCGCGGTCGTCGGGCATCGCGCGGCCGTTGGGCAGCACGATGATCATCGGCACGGCCTTCCCGTCGGCGATGAGGTTGTCGAGGATGACGGCCGGGGAGGCGAAGCTCAGCCACTCGTTCTCGTCGCCGCCGATGCCGTGGAGCAGGTAGAGCACGGGGAACTTCTTGTCGGCGGAGTAGCCGGGCGGCAGGTAGATGTTGGCCTTGCGGCGTGTGCCAGTGACCGTCGAGTCGTACTCGAAGGGCACGACCTGACCGTGCGCGATGTCGGCGCGCACGGTGCGGAAGGCCTCGGGCGGCTCGGGGAAGGCGCGGACGTCGTCGGCGGCGAGTTCGATCGGCCGGGCGAAGTTGGCGCGGGCGCGGGCATCGGAGACCTGTTCGGGGTTCTCCTGGGCGAAGGTCGGCGCGGTGGCGGCGAGGAGGCAGAGCGAGAGCGTGGGAATGTGCCGTTTCATGGGTGGGAGGAAGTCGCGGGTTGGGAAGCGCTCTACTTGAAGTAGAGCTGGAGGGTCTCGGCAAGATAGTGGCGCGCGTTCATCCAGGTGTGGCCGCCGCCGGTGATGAGTTTCTGATGCTTAATCTTCCGCTCGGCGAGCAGGTCGATGAACGCCGACGCCTGCGGGTAGAGGAAGTCGTCCTTGCCCACGCCGAGCCAGAGGAGCTTGAGCTGGCGGTTGGTCGCAGCGGTGTCGGTGGAGAGCGCCGGGAGGTGCTTGTCGATGACCTCGGGCGTGAGGTACGCGCTGTAGGAGCCGACCCAGGCAAACTTGTCGAGGTGGCTGAACGCGGTGAAGAGCGACTCGCCGCCGCCGCGGGAGAAGCCGGCGATGGCGCGGCTCTCGCGCTCGGGGATGGCGCGGAAGTTGGTCTCCACGTAGGGCACGATCTCGGCGAGCAGCTCGTCACCGAACGCCTTGTACATCGCTGCCACCTCGGGCGTCCACGGGCGCGGCATGCCCATCAGCATGTTGCCGTAGGGCATCACGACGATCATCGGCACGGCGCGCTTCTGGGCGATGAGGTTATCCAGGATGAAGTTCACCCGGCCGACGCGGAACCAGGTCTCCTCGGTGTCGGTCGTGCCGCTCACGAGGTAGAGCACCGGGTAGCGCTCGGCGCCGGCGCGGTAGCCCGGCGGCGTGTAGATGACGAGCGGGCGGGTGCAGCCGAGCGCCTCCGACTGGTAGAAGGAGTAGGTGAGCTCGCCGTGGGGGACGTCCTGGATCGAGCGCAGCGACGGCTCGGCGTCGGGAATGTCGAGCAGGCTGGCCTTGAACCCCTCGTTGGGGAACACGTGTTGGTTACCCGGATCGGCCACGCCCACGCCGTCGACGACGAAGTTGTAGGGGTAGAGATCAGGGGCGACGGGGCCGACGGTGGCGCTCCACACGCCGGTCTCGTCCTTGGCCAGCGGCTGGTTGGCGGGGAGGAACTGGCCGCTGAGCTCGACCTTCTGGGCGTCGGGCGCGCGGAGGCGGAAGGTGACGGTGCGATCGGCGTTCACGACCGGCGAGACGGGGGGCGGTTGGCGCGAGGGCTGGGCGACGGCGTTGGCGGCGAGAACGAGGCCGAGACAGGCGGAGGCGAGACGGAGGTTCATGGGAGGGATGAGAACGAGTGGAGAAAGTGGACGACTACTTGGAGTCGAGCTGGAGGTTCCAGTGGGCCGCGACGGCGGCGAGCTCGTCGGCGGTGAGGTAGGTGACCGCGCCGTGTTTGGGGCGCTCGAAGTTGGTGCCTTTCATCCGGCCTTCGTTGAAATGGCCGAGGTCCTGGAACGAGACGAAGTCCGTCGTCTCGCTGAAGCCCATGTTGTTGGGCCGGGCGCCGTAGACGTCGTACATGAGCACCCAGGAATCGGTGCCGAGGCGGCGGAAGAGGTTGGGCGCTTCGGTCGGCTTCGTCTCGGGATCGATGCGGCGGGAGTCGGCCACGTAGCCGTCCGCGAGGTTGGGCGAGACGGCGTGGAAGATCTTGGCCTCGCTCACGTAGAAGAGGTGCCACTGGTCGCCGACGCGGGTGAGGTCGCCGTCGATGCCGCCGATGCCGGGAATCATCTTGGGCGTGCTCGTGAGCTTGGTGAAAGCGTCGTCGGCGTAGGCCCAGTAGAGGTTGGCGTTCTTGTTCTCGTAGCGGATGGTGAAGTAGACGACCATGCGGCGCGCGACGGGATCGTAGGTCGTCTCCGGCGCCCAGGCGCAGTCGATGTCGCCAAGTTCCGGGAACGCGAGGTCGACGCGGAAGATGGCGTGGGTCCAGTGGATCAGGTCCCACGATTTCATGAGGACGAGGGCGCGGTTGTTGCCCCAGCCGTGCTCCGTCT
>JAEXPG010000511.1 GCA_023447015.1 Verrucomicrobiota bacterium | reverse complement strand
GCCGACGGCCGGCTCGGCCTTCCATTTCACCGTCGAATTGCCCGCGGGCCCGGTGGCCGCCGGCGCCACCGAGCACGCGCCGTCCGCGGTTGGGCGCCGGGCCGCGGTGATCGACGACGACCCTGTTGCCCAGCGCTTCGTCGTGCAGGTGCTGGAACGTGACGGGTACCTTGTCTTGTGCTTCGACACCGTGGCCGCGGCTCGGGCTGGACTGGAGGGCGTGGCGACGCCCGACTTGCTCGTTGTCGACCATACCTTGCCGGACGGCGATGGATTCGCCGCGGTGGCGGCGCTGCGCGCGCTGTATCCGAAGTCCGAAATCCCCGCGGTGTTCATTTCGTTGGCCGGGCAGGTGCCGTCCCGCGAGGAGCTCGCCGCCGCCTCGATTCGCAGTTTTGCGGTGAAGCCGCTGCGGCGGCAGGCGTTGCACGACCGCATCCTTGCCGCGCTGGCGCCACGCAGTGCCGACGAGACCGGCTCGGTGCCGGTGCGCAGCATCCCGGCGCCGGCCAGGCCGCTGCTCGCCGAGCGGATTCCGCTTCGCGTGCTCCTCGCCGAGGACAACCCGGTGAACAAGAAGGTCGCGCTGCGGCTGCTCGAGCGGCTCGGCTACAAGCCGGAGGCGGTCTCCAATGGCGGCGACGTCGTTCGCGTCTTGGGCGAGCGGGAGTTCGATCTGGTCTTCATGGATGTGCAGATGCCGGAGGTGGACGGGCTGGAGGCGACGCGCCGCATCCGTGCCCAACTACCGGTCGAGCGGCAGCCGGCGATCATCGCGCTCACCGCCAATGCGATCGCCGGCGATGCCGAGCTGTGCCGGCAGGCCGGCATGGACGACTACGTGAGCAAGCCGGTCACGCCGGAGGACATCCACAACGCGATCGTCCGCCGCTTCGGTGGCGGGAAGGGCGTCGAGCTTCTCGGCCCGGGCGGCGCAGCCTGAGCGCACTGCCGGTCCGCCCGGCGCCGGTGTATCCTTGACCTTGTAACACGGTGCTGCCGGGCCCGGCCGCGCTCAAGCAGTCGCAGGAAGCTGAAATGCCGTGCCGACGAAATCGTCGACTCCGGAGGTGAAACGCCCGGCCCGGTGCTATTGCACCGAGACGATGCGCACGGCGGGCCGGCCGGAGGGGGATGGCAGCAGATCGCCGACGCGGCGGCCGATCATCTTGGCGCCGAGGGGCGAGTGGGGCGTGATCACGAAGACGGTGGCGGCTTCAAACTCGACCTCGAGTCCGCCGGCCTTCGGACCGACGAAGTAGAGGCTCTTCTCGTTGCCGGTCTCGGTCTCGACGAGCGCGCCGAGCTGGATCGCCTCGCCGGGGGCGAAGTCGTGCACGGGCAGCTCCTTGAACGTGTCGACGGCTTCGCGCAGTTCGGCCGCCACCTTGACCTGCCCTTCGGCCAGCACCGAGGTTTCGAGGCCGGGCGTCTCAAACTGGTTCTTGTGCAGTTCCTCGTCGTGGGTGGCCTCGTCGTGGGCCGATTTGGCCGCGGTCGCGATGAGCTCCATCTCGGTTGAGATCTGGCGGACGATGGAATCGACGAGTTGTTTTTTGTTCACGATGCGGAGGGGTTGGTGGCTGCGCCGGGTGGTGCCGGCGCACGGGTTTACTGGACGACTGAGGACAGGATGACTTCGGTGGCGGAACACCGGTCGGACGCGGGGGGCGCGCGCCGGCGGGGTTCAGCTGGGGTATCGGCCGGCGATGTAGCCGCGGAGGGTCTCGGCTTCGAGCTCCAGCCGTTCGACGACCCACTTGTTGATGTCGCCGATGGAGATCAGGCCGACGAGGCGGCCTTCGTCGAGCACGGGCAGGTGGCGTGTCCGTTTCTCGGAGATGATGGTCATCGCCTCGTCGAGGGGGACCGAGGGATCGACGGTGTAGAGCAGCGGCGACATCACGCAGGTCACCGGAGTGGTGTGGGGGTCGAGTCCGGGGGTGACGACCCGCATGAGGAGGTCCCGCTCGGTGAAAATTCCGGCGAGGCGGCTGCCCTCGACGACGAGGATGCAGCCGATGTTGTGCGCGGCCATCGCGGCGGCGGCGTTGTGCACCGAGGCGGTGCTCGGCACGGTGTGGACGGTGGGATCCTTGTGCGCGAGCAGCGCTGAGATCGGGATCTTCATCGGGGTATTGCGGCGGAAGACTAGGCCGGAAGACTGCCCGCGCAAGTGGCGCGGGCAGAATGGCCCAGGGGTGGGTTCAGGGTATGGGTGGGGTGAGCTGCACCGCGGTGTGCGTGGGGGACGCGCGTGTGGTGCAGAGAAAGCGGCGGCGCAGCTAGGGCGACGCGAAACTGGAGCGACGGGCTCCGACGGCCCAGCCGTAGACCTGGGCGTAGCGGTCGGCCGAGTGTTGCCAGGAGAAGTCCCGCGTCATGGCGTTGGCGCGCAGGGTCGCGAACTCCTCGGGGCGGTCGTAGTAGGTGGCGTTGGCCCAGCCGATGGTGTGGTAGACGGCGTTCTCGTCGGGGTGGTTGAACAGGAACCCCGTGCCCTCGCCGGTGCCCTCGCGGTACTGTTCGATCGTGTCGACGAGAC
>JAEXPG010000417.1 GCA_023447015.1 Verrucomicrobiota bacterium | reverse complement strand
CTACCTCGAGTCGCTGGTGAAGGTTGAGTCGCGGGCGGACGAATTCAGCCGGATCCTGCCGGGCCACGGCGGCCCGATCGAAGGCGACTTTGTTGGGGAACAGATTGCGTGCGTGAAAGCGATCCTGGCGGGCACCGCGGCGAGCGAGGAGTACAAGACCTTCGTCGGCGACGGGCGCGTCGCGAAATACCAGCGCGCCGCCGTGGCCTACGACCCGAACAACCTCCGGGCGGCCAAGTAGCCGGACGACGCGACTGGCAGTATCATCCGCGCGGACCTGTTCGCGACACTTCCCGCCGAACAAGCCGCGCGGCCCCTCAGTTCGTCACCGGACTCCGGTGCTCTCACATCCGCCGCAACGACTCCAGCGTGCACCGGGCCTGCGGGGCGGCATCCAGGAACTTCTCGAGCATGGCGCAGGGGAACTGGGCGCACTCCGCGCACGAGCCGAACTGTTTTCCCACCGCGCATTTCCGGATCTCGCACAGCTGCTCGCAGTAGTAGGTCTTCGGCCCTGCCGAGAGACACCCGGTGCAGTTGATGTGCTCGGGCCGGATCGGCGCATGGTAGAGCCGTGCCCACTCCTCCGCTACCTTCGCGCGCATTCCGTCGTCGTTCCGCTGCGTGGCGATGAACGCCTCGCATTTTTCGCAGTCCAGTCCGCAACAGCCGATCATGGTAGGTCCGGGGTTAGGAGGTGGTGGGACGGCGGCGCCGGGAGCTTGGCTCCGCCCGCATCTTGCGTGCGCCACACTTCGTGACGCGCCGCCCGGAAGCGCAACCCCAGAACCGGTCCCGGGCGTCATCCGCGGCCGCCGGCCAGTCCGGCGCGGAAGGCTGGGCATTTCAGGACGTGCCCGCGCGTGGGAAGGAGAGCCTCCACAGCCACCAACTCAGAAACGCCGCCACGACGCACGCGACGCCACTGGGCCAGAACGGAAGCTGCAACCCGTCGATCAGGACGTTGGCCCGCGTGAGCAACCGGAACAACTGCCCGAGACTGACCAGCGCGAAGACCGAGCCCGCGACCCTCAAACCTAGCACTTGCGATTTCATACCATTCCTTTCGCTTCGCCTCCGTCTGCGGAGGCACGACAGCACTCGCGGAAAGTTACGCCCGACACCGGGCACCGCAAAGGTCACGCCTGGCCCCGGCACGCGCGCCGCCCGATCCCGCGGCGAGGGAATCAATCCGGATCATCGAAGGACCGGCGGCCACACGACAGCGCCACGCATCCAGCCGTTGTCCGGCGCCACATCGTTTCCTTCCTCGTGGTCCAGGCTCGTCCCGTTTCCGGGACATCGCTTTCCCAACGCTGCCGCCAACAAACGGTGGGGCCTGCCCCGCATAAAACCCAAGTCGCTGTCCTCCATCGCCTAACATCAGCCGCCCGAGGCTGGCACAGAGCCTGCGATCATCCCACTGCGTTCATCGCGCTCCCATGCTCAACGACCTTCGCACCGCCTTCCGTCAGCTCGCCAAATCCCCCGGCTACGCCGTCGTCGTCGTCCTCACGTTGGCCTTCGGCATCGCGGTCAACACGAACATCTTCGGGATGGTCAATGTGTTCTTCCTCCAGCGTATGCCCGTGGCGGAGGCGGAACGCATCGTCCTCGTCCTCCAGCGCAGCGAGTCGTGGCCCACGCCCCATCCGATCTCCTTTCCCGACTTCAAGGACTACCGCGATCGTCTCAAGAGCATGGAGTCGCTGATCGCCTACCAGCCCATGCCCGTGCACCTCGGCATCGCCAGCGACCGCGCGGCCGAACGCGGCTGGGTCGAGGTGATGACGCCCAACGCGTTCACCGCGCTCGCCCTCCAGCCGCGCCTGGGACGCCTCCTCGTGCCCAGCGACGGCGAAGCGGCCGGTGCCGCGCCTGTCATCGTGCTTTCGAGCCGCTGCTGGGAGGAGCGCTTCGGCTCCGACCCGTCGATCGTCGGCCGCACCGTGCGGCTCAACAACCGCCCCTTCACCGTCGTCGGCGTTGCGCCGGCCGCGTTCACCGGCCTGTCGCCGTTCATGGCGGTGCACGGCTTCGTGCCGACCGGCACGCTGGACACCCTGCGGGCCAACGGCGCGGGCATGATGGAATGGCGCAGCGCCCCGATGTGGCGCGTGCTGGGCAAGCTCCGCCGCGACACCACGCGCGAAGCAGCCGAGGCCGAAGCAGCCGTCGTGACCCAACAGATCGTGCGCGACAACGCCGCCACCCACCAGGGTGTCTCCTCCGTCGTCATTCCCGAGCACCGCGCCCGGCCCGACCCGATGGTCGCCGATTTCCTCCCGTTGCTCGCCCTGTTCTTCATCGGCCAGGTGACGCTCGTGCTCTGCATCGCCTGCGCCAACGTCGCCAACCTCATGCTCGCCCGCGCGGCCTCGCGCCAACGCGAGTTCACCATGCGCTCCGCCCTCGGCGCGAGCCGCCGGCACCTCATCCGCCAGCTGCTCGTTGAGAGCCTCGTGCTCGCGGCCATCGCGGGCGTCGCCGGCTGGCTGCTCGCCACTTGGGTGGGACCGTTGCTCAACGCGCTGATCCAGCAGGGCGACCTGCCGGTCAATGCCGATCCCGGCACCCTCTGGCCCCAGTACGCCTTCACCGCCCTCATCACCCTTGTCGCCGGCGTGGGCAGCGGGTTGCTCCCCGCGCTGCGCGCCTCCCGCGTGGACCTCGTCTCGCAGCTCAAGGAGGGCGCCGGCGCCGCTCCCGCGCGCCACCGCCTGCGCGATTGGTTCGTGATCAACCAGGTCATGTTCTCCCTCGTCGTGCTGGTCTTCGCCGGCCTCTTCGCCCGCAGTCTCCAGCGGGCCCAGTCGGTGGACATCGGCTTCCGCTCCGATCACCTCCTGCTCGCGTCGTTCGACCTCAACCTCCAGCGCTACGAACCCGAGCAGACCCGGCTCTTCAGCCGCGCTCTCCTCGAGAAGATCCGCGCACTGCCTGGCGTGACCGACGCCTCGCTGACCAGCAGCACGCCCTTCGACTACTCGATCGGCATGCGCGACATCTTCCCCGAGAACCCGCCCACCTCGCTGCGCTACGGCTCGACCAACGTCGGCACCGCCAACGTCGCCCCCGGATACGAGAAGATGCTCGAGCTCAAGCCGCTCGCCGGCCGCGCCCTCGCCGCCACCGACACCGCCGACGCCCCCGCCGTCGCCGTGATCAACGCCGCGTTCGCCGAGAAGTGCTGGCCTGGCCAGGACGCCGTGGGCAAACGCTTCCGCCCCTGGCGCGACGGCCCGTGGATCCAGGTGGTCGGCGTCGTCGCCACCTCGAAGTACATGATGCTCTCCGAGGCGCCCCGGCCCTTCTACTACACTCCGGTCGACCAGGGGCAGGAGGGCGCGCTGAACCTGCTCGTCCGCACCTCCGGCGACCCGGCCGCGCTGGCCGCCACCGTACGCGCCACGATCGCTTCGCTCGACCCGCGTCTCCCGGTCTTCAACGTGCGCACGATGGAGGAGATGATGGCCAACAGCCTCTTCGCCTTCATGCCATTGCGCCTCGGCGCGGTGCTCGCCTCCGTGCAGGGCGTGATCGGCCTCGCGCTCGCCGTGCTCGGGCTCTACTCCGTCGTCGCCTTCGGCGTCGCCCAGCGCACGGGGGAGATCGGCATCCGCATGGCGCTGGGCGCCAACGCCGGCACCGTCCTGCGCGAGGTGCTGCGCGAGGGCCTCCGGCTCACCCGCAAGGGCATCATCACCGGCCTGATCTTCTCGGTTGTCCTCGGCTTCATGCTCTCCCGCCTGCTCTACGGCATGAGCGCCTTCGACCCGATCACCCTCCTCGGCGGCACGGTCGTGCTCCTCGCCGTGGCCGCGCTCGCGTGCTGGTTCCCCGCCCGCCGCGCCACCCGCGTCGACCCGGCCATCGTCCTGCGCGCCGAGTAGAGTCCATTGTCCTAACTCGCATCCCTGTCTTCTCCTTTCCGCCGCGCCCCCGCCGCCTCTCGTCCACCGGCCACCACCCTCGGCACGCCTCCGTCAATGCTCCAAGATCTCCGTTTCGCCCTACGGCAGCTCGGAAAATCGCCGGGCTTCACCTTCGTCTCCATCCTCACCCTCGCGCTCGGTATCGGCGCCAACAGCGCGATCTTCAGCATCGCCAACTCCGTCGTGCTCAAACCTCTCGCCTACCCGGACAGCGGACGGCTGGTCGAGGTTTGGTGGCACTCCGCCGCGTTCGGCACCTACCCGCTGGTCACCGGGCTGGCGGCAAAGGCGTGGCGTGAAGAGGCCACCCAGTTCGAGGGCGTCGCGCTGCTGCACCCCCGCGTGTCCCTCAACCTCCGCACCAGTGGCCCCGCAGAGAACGTCACCGGGGCTGAGGCCACCGCCAACTACCTCTCGGTGCTGCGGCTCCGACCGCACCTCGGCCGCGACTTCCTTCCGTCCGAGGAACATACCGGCGGCGACAACCGCGTCATGATCCTCACCCACGAGTGGTGGCGGCAGCGCTTCGATGCCGATCCGGCGGTCGTCGGCCGGGTTCTCGATTTCGGCGAGCACCGCTACCGCGTCGTCGGCGTGCTTCCGCCGGAGGCGCTGCTCACCCGGGACGTCTCCTTCCTGATTCCCCTGGTCCTCGACGACGACCCGTGGCGCCTTGATCCCGCCGCGACGTGGACGTCGGCCATCGGCCGCCTTCGCCCCGGCGTCACCACGGCCGCCGCCACGGCCGAACTCGATGCGATCGCCCGCGACTGCTACTCCCGCGTGTCCGGCCGCTACAGTTTCCTCGGGGTCTCCGTCTTCCCGATGCGTTCGACGTGGAGCAGCGGCTTCAAGGGCACCCTGCCGCTCCTGTTCGGGGCCGTCGGCCTCCTGCTCCTGATCGGTTGCGCCAACATCGCCAACCTCCTGCTCGTGCGCGCCGCCGGGAGGCGCAAGGAGATGGCGGTCCGGCTCGCGCTCGGCGCCAGCACCCGCCGCATCCTGTGCCAATCGCTCACGGAGAGCCTGTTGCTCGCGCTCTTCGGCGGCCTTGCCGGCCTGTTGCTCGCGCTCTTCGGCATCGACCTCCTGTGCCTCCTCCTCGCCCCCCAGCTGCCACCCATGCTCCAGCCCGAGCTGGACCCGCGGGTCTTCGTTTTCTCGCTTCTGTTGGCGTGCGTCACCGGCCTGCTCTTCGGCCTTCTGCCGGCCATCGCGGCCAGCCGCACCGACCTCAACCGCGAACTCGCCGCCACCGCGCGCGGCACGACCGCCGGCCTGCGCAACCGCGTCCAATCGGTACTCGTCGCCGGCGAGATCGCCCTCACCGTCGTGCTCCTCGTCGCCTCCGGCCTCCTGCTGCGAAGCTTCGCCCGAGCGCTCCGCGCCGACCCCGGCTTCAATCCGCAGCAAGCGCTCACCTGCCGGCTCTCCCTCGCCCAGCCCATGCCCGATGCGGCGACCCTCCAGTCATTCTTCCGCGCGCTTGAGGAACGGATCGCCGCATTGCCCGGAGTGCTTTCCGTCGGATTCACCACGTATGTACCGACCGCGGGTGGTGTCTGGGCCGCCCGCGTTGGCCGCCCTGCGCAGCCCGCCGACACCCATCTGGATACCGCGCTCGACTACGTCAGCCCCGGATATTTCCGCACGATGTGCATGCCGCTGCTCCGCGGCCGCGGCTTCACGCCCGACGACAATCGCGCCGACGCCCCGCCTGTCGTGGTGGTCAGCACCTCGCTGGCGGAGGCGCTCTATCCCGGCGAGGATCCCTTGGGGCGCCCGCTGCGCTTCAACAACCGCGACTGGGTGATTGTCGGCACCGTTGGCGCCGTTCGCCAGTACGCTGCGGACGCCGCCCCCCTGCCCGAGATCTACGCGCCGCATGGCCACAACCCATGGGCGACCTCCCTGGTGATCCGCACCTCCAACGATCCACGCGGACTGCGCGAACCCTTGCGCTCGGTCCTCGCCCGCCTCAACCCTGCACATGCATTCGCGGACTTTCGCACCCTCGAGTCGACCCGCTCCGCCTCGCTCGGCTCGCGCCGGCTCACGATGGGGATCGTCGCCGCCTTCGCCATCGTCGCACTCGGTCTGGCCTGCCTCGGTCTCTACGGCGTGGTCGCCTACTCCGTGCACCTGCAGGAACGCGACCTCGCCATCCGCCTCGCCCTCGGAGCCGAACCTGCCGGGCTTGTCCGCCGGGTCCTGCGCGATGGCCTTGGCCTCGGTCTGGTCGGCATCACCCTTGGTATCGGATTCGCCGCCGCCGGCGCGCGCTTCGTCGCCGCCCTTCTGTTCGAGGTCGGTACGCTCGACCCCGTCGTCTTCACCCTCGCCCCGCCATTCACACTGGTCGTGGTTCTCGTCGCCTGCCTGATCCCCGCCCGCCGCGCCACCCGCATCGACCCCATGGTCGCGCTGCGCGCCGAATAGCCGATTCGCACACGCCCCGCCATGTTCCAGGATGTCCGTTGCTCCCTCCGTCGACTCGCCCGCGAACCGGGCTTTGTGTTCGTCGCGTTGGTGACGCTCGCCCTCGGCATCGGGGCGAACGCAACGATGTTCGGGTTTCTCAACACACTGATGTTCCGCCGGCTTCCCTACGCGCAGCCCGAACGGCTGGTTCAGATCTACGGGACGCTGCCCGAGTTCAAGTCCGCCAATCTCGCCCCGGGCGATTTCGCCGATGCCAAGAACCAGGCCTCAGTGTTCACCGCGATGGCCGCCTACAGCCGGAGCAGCTGCAACCTGGCGGAGCCCGGACAGCCGGCCGACCAGGCGAGGGCGCTGTTCGTCGATTCCGAATTCTTCCCCATCCTGGGAATCGGGCCGGCCCTCGGGCGCGCCTTCACCGCCGAAGACGACCAACCCGCCCACAACGACGTGATCGTGATCGCCGACAGCTTCTGGAGTCGCCGGTTCGACCGCAACCCCGCCGTGCTAGGCCGCACGCTGCGCCAGGACGGACGCAACGTCACCATCGTCGGGGTGATGCCGCCCGAGGCGGAGAACAACCTGCTCTGGGGCCCGGTCGACCTGTGGCGTCCCCAAGGCCGGGCCGCTGCCTTGTCGCAGCTCCGCGGCAACAGCTGGCTCCAGTGCCTCGCCCGGCTCAAACCCGGGGTCTCCCTCGCCCAGGCACAGGCCGAGCTCGACGCCATCGCCGCGCGCCTCGCCAAGGACTTCCCCACGACCAACAGCCGCGTCGGTTTCCGCGTCGCGTCGTTCGAAGGGCAGCGCCGCGACGGCCAAGCCGCCCTGTGGGTGATCATGGGACTCGCCATCTCCGTCCTGCTGATCGCCTGCGCGAACCTCGCCAATCTGCAGCTGGTCCGCACAACCCGGCGGGTGGGCGAGCATACGATCCGCCTCGCGCTCGGCTCCACCCGCTGGGGACTGGTCCGCCTGCTGCTGACCGAGAGCCTGATCGTGTCGCTGGCCGGCGGCTTGCTCGGCATCCTCCTCGCGCTCTGGAGCAGCGAGCTCCTCGGCCCCCACCTTACGATCGGAGGTTCCGATACAGGCCTGCCCATGCCGGTCGACGCCAACGTGCTCGGTTTCTCCCTGCTGGCCACCCTCGCCACCGGCCTCACCTTCGGCCTCGCCCCCGCGCTCCTGGCCTCACGGCAGAATATCGTCGCCCACCTCAAGCTGGGCGCGTCCCGTCAACTGGGCTTCGGCGCCCGCCATCGCCTGCGCGACAGTTTGATCGTGGCGCAGATCGCCCTGGCGCTCGTGCTCCTGACGTCGGTCGTGTCCTTCGCCCGCGGCGTACAACGCCTCACCCGGCTCGACCTCGGTTGCGACACCGACCACGTCGTCATGGGGACCTTCGTCCTGCCACAGGAGCGCTACCCGCAATCGCAGGCGATCGCCTTCTCTGACCAACTGCTCGAGCGCGTGGCGGCATTGCCGGGGGTGAGCCATGTCGCCATCTCCCGTCATCTGCCCTTTTTCGAAGGCGACATGACCTACCTCGCAGTCGAAGGACAGGACTACGCCCCCGGCGGCGTGCCCCGGAGCTCCCTTCACAACGCGGTTACGCCCGACTTCTTCGCCACCATGGGCATGCGCCTGCTGCAGGGCCGCGTCTTCACCGAGGCGGACCGCGCCGGCGCCCCGGGCGTCGTCGTTGTGAACGAGACGATGGCACGGCAACTGTGGCCTGGCGAGAACCCGCTCGGACGGCGGATCAGTGGCGGCGGCCCCGCCGGTTCCGACTGGTGGGAGGTGGTCGGCGTCGTCAACGACACGCATTTCGCGCTCTCGATCACCCCTCCCCCCTCGGCGTTTCAGTTCTACCGCCCGCTCGCCCAGACCGGCGGCAACTGGATCACACTCACCCTCCGCACCACGGCGGCCAATTCCGCCCTCGGCCCCGCCCTCCGCGAGGTGGTGCGCCAGATCGACTCCGACCTCGCCGTCCACAATCTGAACACAGTCGGAGCGGTGATCGCCCGCGATGCGGCGAACTACTCCACGACCAACGTCATGCTTTCCGCCTTCGCGTTCCTCGGGCTGCTGCTCGCGGCGGTGGGCATCTACGGCGTCACAGCAAATCTCGTCGTCCAGCGCACCCGCGAGATCGGGGTGCGGGTCGCCCTCGGGGCCAAGGTGGGCGACGTGATCGCGCTCGTGCTCCGGAAGGGCGCAGGACTCGTCGCCGCCGGCACCTTGCTCGGGCTGGCCGGCGGCTACGGCGCTCAACGGTTGCTGGCCGCATTCCTCCCCGGCTCGCTCGCCCAGGACGCCATGCCGCTGCTTGGCGCCGTGGCCCTGCTGGTCAGTTCGGCCCTGCTCGCCTGCTGGCTCCCCGCCCGCGGCGCCACCCGCGTCGACCCGGTCGTCGCCCTCCGCGCCGAATAGTCTCCCCCGAATCCCCCGCCCCGTCGTTTCCTCTTCATCATGACAACTCGTCCGCTCCGCCATTCCGGTCTCATATTGGCCGCGCTCCTCTCCTGCCTCGGGACTCTGCGCGCCGACACCCCGTTCGCCGCCTGGGCCGAGACCGCCGAACGCGTCGTCCGCCTCGATGGCACCTGGCGCTTCGCTGTCGGCGACGACCCGGCGCGCGCCCAGCCCGCGTTCGACGACGACGCGTGGGCCGAGCTCGACGTCCCCTCCTCGTGGCAGGACGAAGGATACCGCGACTACAACGGCTTCGCCTGGTACCGGAGAACCTTCACCATGCCCACCGGCCACGAGGACAAGAGCCTCGTGTTGTCCCTCGGCCGGATCGACGATGTCGACGAGGTCTTCGTCAACGGCCACCGCGTCGGCGGCCTCGGCCAGTTCCCGCCCGAGTACCGTTCCGCATACGGCGAGCGCCGGACCTACGCGGTGCCTGCGGCGTACCTTCTGCCGAAGAAGCAGAACGTGATCGCGGTCCGCGTCTTCGACGGCGGTGGTGTCGGTGGCATCGTGCGGGGCCGGATCGGCCTCTACACCGGCTACCCGCTGCCCGCGGGCCTCGCCCTCGACGGCGAGTGGCTCTTCGCCCCGGGCGACAACGCCGCATGGAAGGAGACCGTCTGCGACGAGTCCGCCTTCCGACCGATCCCCGTGCCCTCCGCCTGGGAGCACGCCGGTTACCCGGACCTCGACGGCTACGGCTGGTACCGGAAGACCTTCCGGCTCGACCGGACCTGCGCCGAGAAGAGCCTCGTGCTGGTGCTCGGGAAGATCGACGACTTCGACGAGGTCTTCCTCAACGGCGTGCGGATCGGCGGCAGCGGCAACATCGGCGATCCCGCGCCACGTGGCGACGACCGCACCTACTCGCTGAACCGCGCCTACAACTTCCCCGCCTCGCTCCTGAAAGAGTCCAACGTCGTCGCCGTGCGCGTGCGCGACACCCACGGCCTTGGCGGCATCTACCAGGGCCCCGTTGGCATCCTCACCCAGACCCAGTTCACCCACTATTGGGACTCCCGCCGCGACCGCCCAGCCGACGCC
>JAEXPG010000285.1 GCA_023447015.1 Verrucomicrobiota bacterium | reverse complement strand
GCGCTACACTGTATCCGACACGCCCGCTCTCCGTTCCCGTCCCGGACAACGCAACCGCCCACCGGCCATCCGCCCCGTTATGAAAAAGGTCCTGATCATCGACGACGACCAGTTCATCCTGAAGGTCTACCAGAAGAAATTCGAGCCCGAGGGACTGGTCGTCGAGGTCGCCGCCGACGGCCCCTCCGCCATCGCCACGCTCCGCAGCAGCATCCCCGCCCTCATTCTCCTCGACCTCATGCTTCCCGGCATGAACGGCGTCGAGCTCCTCGGCCATATCCGTACGCTGCCCAACTGCGCCGAGATCCCCGTCATCGTGTTCTCGCACAGCTTCGACGAGAAGCTGATCGATGCGGCCCGCACCGCCGGCGCGATCCAGTGCCTCAACAAGAACAGCGTCAGCCCCAACCGCCTGCTCGAGATCGTGCGCGCCGCCCTTGCCGCCCCCTCCTCCGCAGTTCCCCCGGTCGCGCCCGTCACCATCTCCCAAGGAGCCCAGCCCGCCGCCCCGGGCTCCCGCGCCGACATCCGGGCCACGCTCGCCCGGGATGCCATCGCCATCGAGGCGCGCATCAACACCCAGGTCCAGGCCTTCGCCGCCTCGACGGTGGGGCCCCAGCGCGTCGCTACCCTCGAACCGCTGCGCGCCAGCTTCGAACAACTCCACCGCGAGGCCGACCTCGCCGCACTCCCCCGCCTCGCCCTCCTCACCCGCGCCGTCGTCCTCATGCTTGAGGACCTGCACGAGCACCCCGACGAGATCACCGCCATCACCTTCCGCACGCTCGCCCGCGCCGCCGAGGTCATCCCCACGCTCTTCAGCCCCCGCCCGGGCCAGGAGCAGGAGCTCCCCACGCTCGCCCTCGTGCTCCACGCCCAGCGCGGCGTCGCCCCCCTGCTCGCCGAGGCGCTCCGCCAGGCCGGCCAGGCCGCCGTCGCCTTCCGCGACACAAACGCAGCCCTCGCCTTCATCGAGGAGAACCCGGTCGAGCTCCTCGTGGCCGATCTCGACCTCGCCCAGCCGGCCGGTGGCGATTTCATCCGCCGCAGCCAGGCCATCCCCGGGCGCGCCCACCTGCCCGCCGTGCTCCTGAGCAACCAGCCGCCCGCCGCCACGATCGTGCCCAACTTCCTGCTCGCCCATCAGGTGCTCAACTTCCCCTTCACCGCCGACGAGGTTGTCGTCAGTGCCATCGTCCGACTCGTCAAACGCGCCTGAGTCCACCGACCGCGCCGCAGCCAGCCTGCCGGCGCGGCGACTGTTTCTCGCGCTCGACGTTCCCGCCCCCGTCACCGCCGCGCTGCAGGAGCTGATGCGACCCGCCGCGGGCTTCGCGTGGACACCGCCGGGCCGGCTTCACCTCACCCTGCGTTTCCTCGGCGACACACCGAGCCCGCTCCTTGGGCCGCTGCGCGAGCACCTGCGCACCATCCAGGTGGCGTGTTTCATCCTTCCCGTCGGCGGCCTCGGCGTCTTCCCCCCGCGCGGCCGGCCGCGGGTACTCTGGTGTGGTGTGGGCGCCGGTCACCCGCATCTGCACCAGCTCCGCCAGCGGATCGACGACGCGATCCTCGCCCTTGGGCTGGAGGCCGATCTGCGGCCGTTCGCGCCGCATTTCACGCTCGCCCGCCTCGGGCCCGCCGCAGAGGCGCCGGTCGCCCACTGGCTGCACCGCCATCGGGGTTTCGAAGCCCCACCGTTTCGCGTGGACCGGTTTGCTCTCTACGAGAGCGAGCTGCTCCCCTCCGGCGCAGTGCACACGCTCATTGAAGAATACCCGCTGCGCTGAGGCGTGGCGAGATCTGCGCCCGGCACGCGCCGCCCGGGGGCACGCCTTGTTCCGGGGGCGGCAACCTCAGTCCGCTCCGGCCGGGAAGAAACGCGGAAGCCCGGCACCGAGATGCCGGGCTTCCGAAAGCGATCCGGAGCGGACTCAACCGGCAGCCGGGGCCGCGGCAGCGGGAGCCGCCTCGCCCTTGAAGCCGGCCTTGGCCTGCTCGAGATTTTCGAAGAACGTCCAGTTCTTCGTGTCTTCGAATCCCTTGCACTCCTTCATCACGGCCGCGTTGCCCACGAGGACGTACTGGATCGAGACCTCGGTGCAGGCCTGCATGAACTGGAAGAGCAGCTTGATCACCGGCATGTCCAGGGTCTTGAGCTTGCTGATGTCGATGATCGACCGCCCCACGCCCGTGTCGACGGCGCCGGAGACCTTTCCCTTCATGTAGCCGGTCACCTCGTTGATCGTGACGGGCGTCATGTGCTCGGGCAGGCGGAGAATGAGCGAATTCTCCTCGATTCCGTAGTAGCGCAAAGAGGTGTCGAGGTTCATCGCCTTGGCGATGCGGGTCTCGAGCTCCGAGAATTCGATGGGCTTGGTGATGATCGCCGAGAACCCCACTTGCAGGGCCTGCTGCTGGGCCGCGGTCTCGGTCTTCACCACGAGCGCGAACACCGGGGTGAACTTCGTCTTGATGTTCGTGCGCAACATGCGGAACAGCGTGAAGCCGCCGTCCTCGGGCAGCGACAGGCTGGACATCACGAGATCCGGAATGGTGCGGCCGCAGAAGTCGATCGCCTCACCGGTCGTGCTCACGCCGTGCACGCGCCACGGGGTGTGGCGCAGCCCTTCCTGGATCTGCTGCACGATCGCCGGCTTGTCCTCGACCACGAGGAGGTCGGCGGGGTCGAAGATGGTCTTCGTGCGCTGGTTCGCCTCGCTGAGCGGCTTGATGTCGACGATGCGCATCACCTTCTCGACGAGCAGCTCCTCCTTGAACGGCTTCACGATGTAGTCGCGCACACCGATCTTGGCGATCTTGAGCACATGTTCGCGGCCGCCCTCGGCGGTGAGCATCACCACCGGGATGCCCTTGAGCATCGGGTCGGACTTGAGCTTGGTGAGCATCTCCACGCCATCCATCACGGGCATGGTGATATCGAGCAGAACCACGTCGGGCGCTTCCTTCGCCGCAACGGCCAGGCCCTCGACACCGTTGGAGGCCTCGAGGATGTCGCAGTCGAAGCTCTTGAACGCCTTCTTGACGATGATGCGGACGGTTTTCGAGTCGTCCACGGTGAGGATCTTGTTGCGCATGGAAAGAAGGAGTCGGTGTTACTCGTTGTACTGGAGGAGCAGGTCGGCGGTCATCTTCCGTCCGTCGGCCTCGAACTGGTACACGTGACGCAGCGCGTTGGTGGCGGGCTCGATGGTGAAGTTGCTGCCACGCAGGATGGAGGGGATGGTGAGATTGCAGGGCAGACCCATGTCGCAGAGGGCGTTCTTGAATCCGCCCACGGTCATGTTCGTGAGCTCGCCGATCGCGTCGTTCACCACTTCGTCGCCCTCCGCCTCGATGTCCTCGGGGGAAAGTCCGACGAGCTTGCAGGTGACCAGCTTGGCAAACTCGCTCTCGAGATGGAGGTAGATCAGGCCGTTGATGTCGCCGATGAAACCCACCGCGCCGACCACGAGCGGAGAATTCTGGCTGAGCGGAGGCGGCTCGTCGCCGGGGTGATCATCCGAGACCCAGACAAGCTTCGAGTTCAACGCCAACATGGTGATAAGCACGTCGGACATCGCTTTGTTAACGAGATCGCGAAGAACAGTATCTGAAATGGGTGCGGCGCTTGGCATGCGATTGCGGAGGAGGGTCTTTTCCGCTCGGAGCTATAATCGGCCGATTTGGCGCGGCTTTAGCGCGATTTGCCGTTTCCAGACGCTGCGCACTGGAGCCGAGGACCGGGGTGAAGACCACCGGTCGCACCGTACCGCCGGACTTCGCGCGTACCATTCTGGCGGGAGGCAACATGCGCCGGGGTCCGCACCGGAGCCCCCGCCGCCGCCGCGAGGTGAGGCCGCCCCGGGAACCATCAAAGTATTGGCAAGACCCGGGCCCGAAACCGACGGTCGTTTCGCCCACGGAATCCGGACTGCAGCACGGGCGGGGCGCCGGACCACAACATTGCAGGGAAGCAACAACGCGGGCAATTCGGCCGTAGATCGAGCCCCTCCCGCTCTTTGCGCAAAAAGTGCCATGACCACGCGGATGAACGGGGACGATCCGTGGTTTCCGGTTCCTGGTGCCCGGTGTCCAATCCCAGGTTCAGTTCGGCAGTTGGCCGGCGGTAGTCGGACTGGCGCGCTCCACCACCGGACGCCCCGCCGGGCCTGGAAGCTTAGCCCAGCATGGTGGACCACCCTGCCGCCGAAGCCCCCCACCAGTCCGTCGCCGCCACGCGAGCCAAACGGCGGCAGGAGACTCGTCCGCATCCAAGCGCCCGTCGCCTGACGGTCTCCTTCCGCTGCGGCGGGCGGAGGCGATCCGTGCCGCACAAGCCCGCAGCAACGCAGAGAACGAGGCACGGTCCCCGTCCCCAACATCCTCCGCATGCACCCGCCCTGCGGCGTACGAACGCCCCACGGCGGAAGATCCGGAGCGTTCCGCAGCAGAAAGTTGTATCCGCTTTTCTTATCCACAGACGCTCGATCATCTCTGCTCCGACCGAATCGGGAGTATCCATCCGCCCAGCCTGGGGTGATCTCCGCATCCACCATGAGGAGAGGAACCGACCGCACCGCGCGTATCCAAGCAGTATGGTCCGCACGTCAACGATCCCTGAGTGCTCCGATCCCCACCGCGCGGCGCTCCCAACCGCCAAGAAGAAATCAACGCCATGACCTCCTCCAGCGTCACCGCCTCCCTCGCCGGCAAATCCATCCGTGCCGCCCGACTCAGCCCTGCGCTCCTCACCTCCTACCTCGGTGAGATGCCCGTCGCCCCCGCCGTCCTTCCCCGGCTGCAATCCCTTCTCCTCAGCGACAGCTTCGAGACCGGAGAGGTGCTCGAACTCGTCCGCATCGACCCCGGCCTCGCGGCCCGTCTGATCCATGCCGCCGGCAGCGCCGCCTGCGCCCGGGGCGAACCCGTCCGCAGCCTCGACGAGGCGCTGTTCCGCCTCGGTTCCCACGAGGCCTACCGCCTCACCGCCACGGTCGCGATGAGCCAGTTCCTCAACACCCCCCTCCAAGTCTACGGGGTGGATCCGCGCACGTTCTGGCGCCAGTCCGTCGCCTGTGCGCTCGCCATGGTCGACCTGGCCCCGGCGGCCAAACTCGACGACCGCGTCGCCTACACGATCGGCCTGCTCCACGCCATGGGCATGGTCTTCATCGACCACCACCTCCGTGTCACGAGCGGCCCGCTCACCCAGGTGCACAACAACCGCTCCCTCGACCAGCAGGAGACCGAGCTGACCGGCATGAGCCAGGCCGAAGTCGCCGCGTTCATCCTGCGCAGCTGGAACGTCAGCGAGGAGGTAGTCGAACCGATCGAATTCCAGTTCAACCCCGGGCGCGCTCCGCATCACCGCGCGATGGCGCTGTTGCTCGGCGAAGCCCGTTCGCTTGCCACCGATATCATCGCCGCCCTCCCGGAGCCGGGCGCATCCACCCACGGCACCACCGGCAATCCGTGGATCGACGAGATCGTCTCACACATTCGCGAAATCGAGACTTGGTAATCCCCCGCGCGCCAAGCGCTCCACACATCTTGTCCGGCGTCAAAAGGAAGGTTGGCGCCGGGTTCAAGGGGGATCGTGGATGCGCCGGGCTGCCCAGCCTAGCTGGGTGACCCGGCGCATCCTTCATTTTGTCGAGCGGCGGAGACACCAGGGAGGGGACCTCACGGTTTCCTCGCATTCTCGCGAAACCCGACCACGCCAGCGACGTCTTCGTCGCCACACCGCGGCAAGTCCGGCACCCGCCGCGCCCGCGGCCTCTTCCCATGGCAAACCCATCCTGCTGGATCCGCGTCCCGTTCCCGCGGCGCGTTCTGGTCGTCTCCGCGCTCGCCGTCAGCGGAGCCCTCACTCTGTTCAACGGCTGCGCCGCCTCTCGCCCGCCCAGGCACGGGCCACCTGAGCCGCCGCAACCGACGCTGGCCGACCACGCCGCCTTCTTCTCCGATTCGGTGACGGTCGCGGCCGAGGTCACAGGATTCTCCCAAGGATTCGTGCGCCCAGATCGCGACGGCGAGGGTCCGACCGGTGGTGAACACTCCGGCCGGCCGCCCGGCGGCCATGGCATGGGTCCCCCACCCGGTGGCGGCGGAGGCGGATTTGGTGGCCCTCCCGGAGGAGGCCCGCGCGGAGGCCAGCCTCCACTGGGCGAGGAGCACGCTTCCGGCCGTGGTCCCGGCGGCGGTGGCCTCGGTGCCATGCCACGCCAGACCCTTCGGCTCTGCTTCACGAACCACGGCGACGTCCCCATCACGATCGCCGTCACCGAACTGCGAAGCATCATCGGCAATTTCGCGCCCCAGCCGCCCAAACTCACCATCGCCCCGGGCGCCACCGCCTCGCTTGATCCGGTCAGCGGCGACGCCGGAGGCCTCCTCAAGTGGCTCGACGTCACGCTGACCCTCCGCCAAGGCCCGACGACCGAGAGCCACGTCCTGCACCTCGTTGCCATCCCCATCGATCAGTCCCCGCCTCCTGCTCCCTGAGCAGGCCAGCCTGCTGACCATCCCGACCGCACACCATCCAGGCCCGAAACAGCCCAACCACAAGACCTGTAACCACTCCTCCCCGCGGAATCACCACCGACGCCGTCCGGTGATTGCGCGGGGAGTCCTGTTTTCCGACCACCACGTTCCACCGGCGAACCAGGCCACCGACAGATCCCCGAATTCGCCCATCCGCCCACGGCCGTCTTTTTTTGTGGCCCGCCGCCCCAAGCCTCTGGCTTAAAC
>JAEXPG010000186.1 GCA_023447015.1 Verrucomicrobiota bacterium | reverse complement strand
CGTCCACGATCGGCCGAAATCCGGTGGCCGCCACCAACTCCGCCGCCGGGAGTGCGCGCAACGCCTTCAGATCGGCCGCGCCGTGCTCAGTGCCAAAGGCGACACCGTCCCGCTCCGCCGCGGCCCGATCCTTCATGGGGCGCGTCGACACGCTCAATCCGCTGCTCGCAAATGCCCGCTGGAAAAGTCCTTTCGCCCGCGGCGACGCCAGCAACGCGCCGACGCTGAACGCACCGGCGGATTGCCCCCACACCGTCACCCGCGCGGGATCGCCCCCGAAGGCGCCGATGTTGCGCTGCACCCACGCCAGCGCGGCCAGCTGGTCCATCAGTCCGTAGTTTCCGGATGCGTGGTGCGGCGACTCCGCCGTGAGCTCCGGATGCGCGAAGAAGCCGAAGATCCCGAGGCGGTAATTGACCGTGACCACGACCAGCCCGCGCGCCGCCAGCCGCGCGCCGTCGTAGATGGGAATCGCGCCCGAACCCTCGGTGAAGGCGCCACCCGGGATGTAGACGATCACGGGCAGCTTCGCACCGGCCTCGGCCCGCGGCGTCCAGACATTGAGGTACAGGCAGTCCTCCCCCACCTCGCCCTGCACGAGATACTCGAGCGTCCACGGCAGGTTGTCGCCATGGACCCGTTGCATCGGGCTCGGGCCGAACTTCCCGGCCTCGCGGACTCCGCTCCACGCCGGAACCGGTTGCGGCTCGCGCCAGCGCAGCTCGCCGACCGGCGGCGCGGCAAAGGGCACGCCCTTGAACACGGCGACCTGCGTCGCCGGATCGAGCACGCCGACCAGCTCGCCGGCCTCGCTCCGCGCGACCGGCCGCTGGGATTGCGCAGGCAAGCCCATGCAGAGAGTCAGGACGCCAACCAACACGCTTGCGATTTTCATGGGGAGAATGAGAGAGCGGAATTGCCGACCGAGGCCGAGGTCCCGCGCTATTTCGCGGCGCGCAGGTTGCGCGGATCGAACACGACGGAGGCGCGCTCGAACTTCGCGATCCGGCCCGAGGTCTGCCCGTAGGTGTAGGCCTCGTCGACGATCGTCCCCGCGAGAATCCCCTTCACGCAGGTGATCAGTTCCGCGAGGTAAACGCCGTCGATCGGCCCGTGGTGCCCGGGCATGATCGTGGCGAACTCCGCCGAGCGCGCGGCGATCTTCTCGAGGTTGGCGAGATAGGTCTCCAGCGGCAGGCAGCCGGGCACCTGCAACCAGACGAGCCGGTTGATGTGGTCGCCGGCGAAGAGCAGCTTCTGCTGCCGATCAAGCAGCACGATCTCGCCGGCGGTATGGCCCGGGGTACCGATGATCTCGAGTTGCCGCCCGCCGAGCTCGATGACGTCGCCGTCCTTCACCGCCGAGAGCGCGAGCGGTTTGGCTTCGTTGGCATAGTCGAACTGCTCGGCGGCTGGCACGGCGGTGGCGCCCTGCGCGGCGCGGGCTTTTTCCCGCTGCTCCGGCGTGGCGTTCCGCTCGATGGCGGCGAAGTCGGCCGGATGCGCGAGCACCGCGCCGAACTGCACGTCGGCCCCGCTGTGGTCGCGGTGGCCGTGCGTGTTGAGCACCGTCACCGGCAGCGCGGTGAGCGCCTTCACATAGTCGCGGAGGTTCGCGTCCCCGTAGCCGACATCGATCAGGAGCGCGCGCTCCCGCCCGAGGACCAGGTAGCAGTTGACCACACCGTGGTCGACGATGCCCCAGGTGTTCTCGGCCACCAGGTCGGCCGTGAACCACTCCGATGGCCGCGGGCCGCCAACAGCAGGTACCGGCTCGGCGGAGGCGAACGCGGCAGAAGAAAGGAGCGCCAGAATGGAAAGGCGAAGCGATAGGGGCATGCCCAGTTTGATGGAAGCGCGCCGCTCTCGGGTCAACCGTCGCTCCGCAACGCGCCACCGCTTGCCCCTCGGCCGATACGCCAAAGCATCGTCGCGTTTTCCCCGGCACGTTGGCTTGGCGCCCCGGTCGCCCACCCAGCCCACGAAACGGCTCGAGAACGCGGTCCGCTACAGCCCATGGTCGGTTTGCGGATCGTATCGCCCCTCGGCGGCTCCAACACACGCCTTGTTCGGCCAACGCGGACCACCGCGATCGGTCCATCAGGCCGTCCTCGACGCCACACCGTCGTGCGGCCGCGTTTGCGGAGACTCAGCGCTTCGCTCGGCCCGGACAATCAAGTCATGGGCGATCCACCGGTTTCTCGCCCTGGGGCTTCTTGAGATTCTCCCACTCGGCGATGACCAGATTGATCCGGTCCGCCAGCGGGATCAGCAGGTCTTTCGGTCGCAGGACGATCGGGCCGGACGCCGTGCCGCGGAGGCGCGCGTCGAGCTCGTTGATCATGCGTTCGACCGGGCCGACCATCCGGTTGGTCAGGTGGAACGCCCAGAAGAAGATCGCAGCCGCCATGACCGGGAACAGCACGCAGATGGAGAGCAGGATGCGCGCGCGCATCTCCTCGGGCGTCGTCCCATCCACCGCGGTAATGGAATACCGCACCAGAACCAGCGCGCCGCCGCCGAGAATCAGCGTCGGCACCGCCATCGAGAAGAACACCAACCAAATCAGGTGGCTCTGGAGCTTGGTCTTGACGGCAAGAATCGGGCCTCGGTTTTTCATGACGAAACTGGGGGTTGGACGCCTCCGACTATCGGTCCACCCGGAACCAGCTGAAGGAGAACGAGCTGTTTTCGCCGCCCCATCGACCAGTCGGCCGCCCGCCGGCCCCCGGCAGGCACCTCACCGGCCCCCAGGCCGGCGCCCCGCCCTCGCTCCGCCTCGGCCATCGGGCGAACTGCCCCCGGTCACTCGGTCTTCGTCGCGCGTTCGGCGATGGCGACATCCTCGGCCACCTCGGCGCGGATACGCGCCCAATGGAAGAGGTTGTCGTTGTTCGGCACGAAGAAGTTGTGGTTGTAGTGCGTCAGCCGCATGTCGCGGTAGAGCGGACGTGTGATCCCGACCACCTCGTCCCAATAGCCGAGCGCACGCCGGAGATGTTCCACCGCCGCCCGCTGCTGCTCGGGATCCCCGGTCTTGCGGAAGGTCTGCAACGCCACCGCGCCGCGCAGCTTCTCCGCGAGGTGGAGACCGAGGTTGGCCCAGGTCCGCACGTCGGCCACCTCGTAGCGCAGCGAGGCGTTGCCCGCCACATCCGTTCCCCCGACGAGGCGGAGCGCCTGGCGGTTGTCGCGCTCGAGCACTTCGGCCAACGCGGGCGGTGTCACGCGGCCGGCCGCGAACTGCGCGCCGCGCTGCTGCGCCTCCACCCAGTCGGCGACGGAGACATAGTCGGGATCCAGCGTCGGCTGACTGATGAGCGCATCGACCGAGATGTACTTCGTGTAGTCGCCCTGGAGCGCAAGGAAGCCCTCGCCGTAGAGCGTGAAGTCCCAACGGGTGTCGTAGAGCGAGTTGAGGCGCAGTTGCGTCGACGACGCGAGGGCGTAGGCCTGCAGCAGATTGTCGCCTCGCGGCCCATAGCGGCGGTTGAACTCCGCCTGAAACACCGCGTCGGGCGTGGCGGGATCGTAGAGCAGCCGGCCCCAGAGCTTGTAGAAGAGCCACTGGCGCTGGAACGCCCACTTCCAGTCCACGGGTTCGTCGAGCGCCGTGAAGTAGTCGAGCGCCGGGATGTAGCACTCCGAGCCGATGAAATAGCCGCCCACGTAATCGGCCGCGGCGTTGCGCGCGATGTGTGCGCGGATGAAGTCCGGCACACCCCAGCGCAGCGCGAAGAAGTCCTCGTTGCGCGCCATCCAGACCACTTTGTAGTTGGTCGGCGGTGGCGAGAAATAGGTGTCGCCGAGCTTGCCGCCATGCACCTTCACGAGCTTCGGCGTGGAGTGCGCATGCGACCAGTTGAACTTCATCTCCACCCAGATGGGGCCGTCGAAGCGGTCGCCGAGCCGCTCCATCGCCGTCCGCGTCATGCTCTCGACCTCCGCGCTCGCGCCGGGGCCGGAGGACAGGCTCGAGGAGAACGGCACGCGGTGGATGAGCTTGGTGCGCCGACCGGCGTCGAGCATCCCGGCCAGCAGCACGTCGTCGACCCACTGCTGGCGCTGGAGCGGCGTCATCCCGCCCATCCCCTCGCCATGGGAGATCCCGAACCCGTCGAGGTCCGGGTACTCCTCGAGCACCTGGGTGACGCTCTCGCGCACATAGCGGCGCACGAGCTCGGAGGTGTCGCCGTCGACGTAGTAGTTCGGGTAGAAGTTGTTGCGGGCCACGCCGTGCGCCTCGGCGAACTGCCGGCTCACAAAGATGTTCCAGGGCACGATGTAGGTGTCGAGGCCCCGCTCCTTCGCCAGGCGAAAGATCCCCCGGTAGAGCTGCCGCCACTCCGCCTGCTCCGCCTCGGACCACGGGCTCGCCTCGGGGAAATTCCGCGGGCGCACCATATAGGTGTAGGGATTGAGGTTCCAGAGGCTGAGGACGTTGAACCGGTTCTCGACCATCATGTCGAGGAACGCCTCCCAGAACTTCAGGTCGCGGACGGTGGCGTAGTGCTGGTCGAGCGCCGAACTGGGCCGGTAGGTCTCCCACGGCAGGTTGAACTTCAGCCCGCGAAACGCCAAACGCGGCCGCGCCGCCGTCGCCGGGACATGTGCGAGATCGGTGCCGTTGCCCAGCATCTCCACGAGCGCCAGGCTGCCATAGATCAACCCGCGCCGATCGCCGCCGGTGACGGTGACCGTCCGGCCATCCGCGACGATCGCGAACGCCTCCGGACCGAGCCGTGCTTCCACCACCAGGCGAATCGAGCGTTCGAAACCATCGCGCCCGGGCTGGACGACGTGCCCGGCCGCCGCCAGCGCCGCCCCGAGCCGCCGCGCCGCATAGGCCTCCTGCGGCACACCGGCATCATGCTCCACAAAGACGCGTTCGGCGCGCGCCGAACCCGCAACGGGAGCTCCGATCAGCAGAACCAGAACCATTCGGATCAGGGGACGCATCGTCCCACCAGCCTCCGCCCGTCCGCTCGCGCGACAACGGCAAAACACGCACCAAGTCCCCGCTCCGGCGAGGGAGGGAGAAACGGCGCCAGAGCAGTTTCCGAAACACTGTAGCCGGGATCGTTGATCCCGGCCCTCTGACCGGGTTCACCGAACCCGGCTACAGCGAGAAACAAACTGCTCTAGCCGGCCCTGGAAGCCCGCGTCACGTCATGCGCGGGGCGACGCTGTCCCAAATCGCGCCGCCGACCCCACGCGCCTCAGGCCCGGTCCTTGCCGAAGAGCAGGCGCAGGCCGTTGAGGCACACGACGACCGTGCTGCCCTCGTGAGCGAACACGCCGACGGTGAGCGGCACGACACCGGCCATCGCGCAGCCGACCATGACCACGACCGTGCCGAGCGAGATGAACAGGTTCTGCTTGATCACGCGGCGGGCGCGCTGGCTGAGCCGGTAGGCCGAGAGGAAGTTCTCGATCTTGTCGTTCATCAACACGACCTCGCTCTGCTCGAGTGCGGCGTCGCTGCCGCGGGCGCCCATCGCCACCGAAACGAACGCGGCGGCGAGGCTGGGGGCGTCGTTCACGCCATCGCCGACCATCGCGACCTTCTTGCCCGCATGGCGAAACTCCTGGATCGCCGCGCCCTTCGCCTCCGGGGTGAGACCGGCGCGCACCTCGTCGAGGCCGAGCTCCTTCGCCACCGACTCCGCCGCCTGGCGACGGTCGCCGGTGAGCATCACGGTCTTCAGCCCGAGCCGCTTCATCTCCGCGAGGACCGCCTTCGACTGCGTGCGCACCTCGTCCTTGAGGAGCACGCGGCCGATCACGCCCTTGCCGATCACCCACACCTCCGAGAGCTCCGGCGCCGCCGGCGGCACGTCCTTGATCCAGCCGGCGAGCGGGCCCTCGTTGAGCAGTTCGCGGCGGCCGAGCATGATCGTGGCGTCGCCGTGCTTCGCCTTCAATCCGTGGCCGGTGATGGATTCGAAATCGGCGATATCGTGCTCGTTGACGCCATGCTTGCGGCCGTAGGCGGTGATCGCGCGGGCGATCGGATGCTGGGAATTCTGCTCGAGCGAATAGGCCAGCTCCAGCACCTCCTGCTCGCGGCCGGGCGGGAAACTCTCGTAGCCCACGACCTCGAGGTCGCCCGTGGTAAGCGTGCCGGTCTTGTCGAGCGACACGAGGTTCACGTCGGCCAGCTTCTCGATCGCCGCACCGCCGCGGAACAGGATGCCGTGCTT
>JAEXPG010000172.1 GCA_023447015.1 Verrucomicrobiota bacterium | reverse complement strand
TCCCAATGCCGCAAACGGCGCGACAGCACGTTTCCGTGTCCCGATCGCGACAACGTTTCGTGGGGCGGCTTGAGACGCTCGCGACCTTCGCCCCACTGCACCGACGACGCCGCGGGTTCCGCGAAGGCTCCCCGCGGCCGACCTCACGGACGACCGTCCAGCAGCGCCTTGCGGCGGGCCGCGTCGCGTTTCCGGTCGGTCCGGATCTCCAGCACGCGCAGGCCGCTCTCCGGCAGCGTCGCGATGAGCTTCGCGAAGTGCGCCCAGTCGGGCACCAGCACATGCGACACCCCATAGGCAGCGCAGAGCGTGGGAAAATCGACCTCCTGCGGCGTCGCGAAGAACTCCTCGAAGGGCGGATCGAACTTCGCCACCGGCAGGTGTTCGAAGATCCCGCCGCCACGGTTGTTGATCAGCACGATCGTGAGGCTGCCGCGCAGCTTCGGCCGGAGGAGGAAGCCGTTGGTGTCGTGCAGGAGCGAGAGGTCGCCGGTGAGCAGCACCGCGGGGCGGCCGCCGTGCGCCACCCCAAGCGCGGTCGAGAGCGTGCCGTCGATCCCGTTCGCCCCGCGGTTGAAGAGGAACCGGGGCTGCTTGCGGTTCTGCGGCCAGAAATACTCCACGTCCCGCACCGGCATGCTGCTGGCGACGAAGACCGGTGTCTCCGCCGGGAGGTGACGCGCCAGCAGCCACGCGGCCTTCGGCTCGAACAGCGCCGTCTCCGCCTCCAGGGCGGCGTCGATCCGCGCCGCCACCGCGGCCTCCGCCTCGGCCCAGCGGGTCCAGTACTCGCTCTCCGGCCGCACCTCGGTGATCGCCAGCGACTCGAGATCGGCCGCGATCTGCCGGGTGCGCAGGTGCAACCCGTCGCGGTTGGCCGTGGTCGCGGCCACCAGCGTGGTCTCCGCGTTGCTGCGTTCGAGCCAGGCGCGCAGCACCTTGCTCGTCGGCCACCCCTCGAGACAAAGCACGGCCTCGGGCAGAAGCTCCTCGGCCAGCCGGCCGTCGCGCAGGAGCGAATCGTAGTGCGCGACGACACAGGCGCCCTCGGCGGCGTGGTGCCGCATCGGCGAGAGCCCGTCGGCCAGCACCGGCCAGCCGAGCGTGCGCGCCACCCGACCGACCTGCCGCGCATACTCCGCCGGGTCGGCGGGATTGGCCGGCCCGGCCATGATCACCCCGCGGGCGGTCGCCGGCGGCGTCCAGTCGGCGGAGGCGCAGCACGGGGCGCCCGGCCGGAGATGCCGGAAGAAACTCTCGTCCAGTTCGGCGCGCAGATGGTCCACCGTGCCGTCAGCCACCGGCGCCAGCGGGTCGCGGAACGGGGCGTCGAGATGCACCGGCGCGGCGTGGGGCGAGACGGCGCGGCTGCAGGCGTGCGCCACCGTCTGCCGCAGGTAGCGCAGCAGCTCCACCCGGGCCTCGGGCACCGCGAGCTCGTGGTAGAACGAGACATGGCCGCCGAAAAGCTTCTGCTGGTCGATCGTCTGCCCGGAGGAGCAGGCGCGCAGTTCCGGCGGCCGGTCGGCGGTGATGACCACCAGCGGCGCGGCGCTCTCCTGCGCCTCGATGATCGCCGGCAGGAAGTTGGCGCCCGCCGTGCCCGAGGTGCAGACCAGCACCACCGGCCGGCCCGAGCGCTTCGCCCGCCCGAGCGCGAAGAACGCCGCCGATCGCTCGTCGAGCACCGGGATTACCTCGAGGGTGGGATGCCGCGTCAGCGCGGTGGTGAGCGGCGTCGACCGCGCGCCCGGCGAGACCACCGCAGTGCGCACCCCGCAGCGCACCAGCGTCTCCACCAGCACGCTGCACCAGAGCGAGTTGGTGTTGCGGAAATCCAGGAACGGCGACGCGGCGGGAGCGGGAGCGGTCATCGGTTACTTGAGGGTTGGCGGGGCTATCCTCAGCACGTTGCGGCTCAACACAAGATCAGCGGTGCGGCTCGGTGGCGGCGGCACGCAGTAGTCGCGCGCGAGCATCCGGATGTACTCGAGCACCTTCGCGCTGGCAGGGCCGGTCCAGAAGCACGGCTTGGGCAGGACCAGGCGCTTCCCCTCGCCCTCCAGCACGAGCTGGAACTTGCCGAAGCGGATCTGCTTCACGTCCGCCCAGGCGATGCCCACCGCCTCGAGCGAGCCGTCCATCCAGATCCCGTCCGCATCGGCCTGGATCCGGCCGTACACGAGCAGCAGCAGCAGGCAGACCGCGACAAACGGCAGCATCAGGACCGCGATGAAGATGTGCCCGGCGCCGACGAACATGCCGACGCACATGCAGAAAAACACGGCTCCGGCACCGGCGGTTGCCTGCGCCTTCCACACCGAGACGACGGACGGGGTATCGCTCATGGCCGGTGGGATAGCACAACCGCGTTGCCGCTGGCAATACGCCGCTGGCCCGCCGCCGGCGGCGGGCGCAGCTTCAAACTTCGTTCACGCGGCGCCCCGCCCGCGCTCACACCGGCGCGCCGAGCACCCGCCGGATCGCCTCCGCCAGCACCCCCACGGCATAGGGCTTCAGCACCACGGCGCGGAAACCGTGCTGCCGGTAGTTGGCCATCACCGGGTCGTGGGAATACCCGCTCGAGACGATCGCGCGCACGTTCGGGTCGATCTTGAGCAACTCCGCCATGCAATCCTTGCCGCCCATCCCGCCGGGCACCGTGAGATCGAGGATGACGACCTGGTAGCGCCGCCCCGCGGCCAGCGCCTCGCGATAGGCCTCCAGGCAGGTCTCGCCGTCGGCCACCGTGCGGATCTCGCAACGCAGCCGCTGGAGGAGGCGCTCGCCGAGGCGGCGGATCGTCTCCTCGTCGTCCATGAGCAGGACCCGGGTGCCGGCAATCTCCAACGGCAGCGGCGCCGCCGCCGCCGGGCCGGCCGGGACCGGCAACGTCTCCTCCGAGGCCGGGACCCACAACCGGAACACCGTCCCCGCCCCGGGCGCCGACTGCACCTCGAGGTGGCCGCCATGGCGTTTGACGATCGAATACGCGATCGCCAGCGAGAAGCGGTCGTCGCCAAACTTCGTCGCGGCGTAGGGGTCGAAGAAACCGGGCAGGCGTTCGGCCGGCAGGCCGGCGCCGTGGTCGACGATGCACAACCGCACGTAGCGCCCGGCCGACATCACGGCGGTGGCCGCCTCAAGCGTCTCGTTGGATGCCTGGATCGTGATGATGCCGCCCTCCGGCATGGCGCTGCGGGCATGCACGATGAGGTTCTGCAGCGCCCGGCCGAGCTGGGTGCGGTCGGCATGGACCGGCCAGAGTTTCGCGGGCAGCTGGAACTCCGCGCGCGCCTTGGCGCCGCTCAGGGCGAAGCCGGCGGCGTTCTGCACCAACTCGGGGACGTCGACGTTGTCGCGCATCGGGTCGCCGCCCTTGGCGAAGGTCACCAGCTGCTGCGTGAGATCGCGGGCCCGCTTCGCGCTGGCCTCGATGTCGCGGAGGCAGTCGCCGACCAGCGGCATGACCTTCTCGTCGAGCATCGCCAGGGTGACGTTGCCGAGGATGCCGGTGAGGAGGTTGTTGAAGTCGTGGGCCAGCCCGCCGGCAAGCAAGCCGAGCGAGCGGAAACGCTGCGCCCGCTCCAGTTCCGCCTCGAGGCTGGTCTGCTTCTCGAGCTGCTGCCGGATCTGCTCGGTCTGCGCCCGCACCCGATGTCGCAGGGCCGCGACCCAGACGAACACCAGCAGCGTGCAGCCGCCCAGGCCTCCGGCCATGCCCAGCGCGCGGGTGACCGTCCAGAACCGCGCCGCTTGCAGCACGACCAGATCGCGCTCCGACCGGAGCTGCATCTGGAAGCCCCGGGGACGGTCGAAATCGTCGAAGACGAGCCGGTACACCCCGGAGAGCTCGAGCCGCATGCCGGGGGAGAAACTCCCCTGCGGCCCAGCCCCGGGCGAATGCTCCAGCGTGGCGTCGAAGATCGTGTTGTCCGCCTGCAAGGTGAAGTGCAACCGGTCCGCATGGCGCGAGGTGTCGATCAACGTCCCCTGCACCCGCACCAGGCGCAGATCGTTCTGGAAGTCCTGGACGGAAGGATCGGTCAGCGCGAGCGGGGCGGGGGCGGGCGCGATGCGCGTGCGCCGGAACACCGCCTCGCGCAGCACCATGCGCGCACCGTCCTGGCCGACGATGCCGACCGCCTCGATCATGTCGCCGGGCGACAGCTGCCCGGGCTCGCGGCTGAAGACGGTCAGACCGCTGTCGCCGTCCTGCACCACGATGTATTGGCCGGGCACATGGTGGACCACCTGCGCCGAGATCCGCGCGCGCACCATCTCCTCCATCGCGAAAAGCCGCCGCAGATCCGCAACCGGGCGCAGCGGCAGGTCGTAGACCTCGGCCGGCGCATCCTCCTCGATGATGATGTCGTGCAGGAACGGCACCCGCAGGCGCACGCCGCTGATGCGGTTCTTCGCGTCCGCAGTGACCTCGCACACGCCCCGCACCCGCAACAGCGATCCGGGCGTCGCCACGAAATTCACCGGCGACCACAGGTGGCCGAGAAACTCACCCTCCGGCGTCGTCACGTAGATCCAGCGCCAGTCGCCCTCGGAGGCCGTGCGCCGGATGAAGCCGCGCATCTCCACCCACTGGCCGTCCTCACTGCCCGTGATCGCCTGCGAGTAGGTGATCCGTTTGGGGAATGGGTGCGCCATCGAGCCCCGGTCATGGAGCTGCTGGACATCCACCGCCGCGCCGAACGCGCCCCGGTAGGTCTTGCCCACCACCCGCACGAACTTCTGCAGCGGCGGAACCGGGATGCCCTGGGGCAGCCGCACGCGCACCCCGCCGCTCAGATCCTGCAGGAAGAAGAAATCGGCCTCGGGCAACGACCAGGTGACGATGCCGCTGATGTCCACCGCCTTGCCCGCCGCGGCGTCGGTCGGCGACAACTGGCGGATGCGATCGACGCGCTCGATCGTCTCCGTCTCCTCCGCCGCCTCCTGGCCGACCGCCAGCGCCCGCCGGAAGATCGCGGCTTGCAGCACCCAGCGGGACCCGGAGATCGCCGTGCGCCCCACCACCTCGACCTCGGCGCCGGCGGGAACGCGCTCGCGCTGGAGCGAGTTGACGAGGACCTCGCCCGTGCTGTCGCGCAGCAGAAAATGCGAGCCGAGCTCGCGCTGGCGGATCGCCCCCCGCAACCGCACCGTCGTGCCCAGCGGAATCCCGTTGATCGACGCGGTCTTGGTCAGCGGGATCGCAAACTGCGGATCGGTCGCGATGTCCCCGATCACCGCAACGTCGCTCTGCCGCCCCGTCCACAACTCCACCGAGGCCTCGGTGCCGGTCGGATCGATGCGTCCGGAATAGACGGCGATCAGGCGGATCTGGTGACCTTGCCAGTCGGGCAGCGGGCTGTGGGGATCCGGGGGGACCCAGCAGATCACCCGGCGCCCCTCGACGATCATCGTGAGGCGGAGGTGCTGGCTGTCGATGAGCTGCTGCTCGTCCACATAGCCCTCGGTCACCACCACCTTCCGGTCGAACTCCCGCACCTCGCTGATGCGCCCCTTCGTGGGCAAGGGCACGATCGGCTCCTGCTCGTCGAGCACCGTGACCCGCACCCGGTCGGCGGACAGGCCTTGCGAAGGCACGAACGTGCCCTCGATGCGCACCCGCTGCCCGTTGTGCATCGACGGCGGATTGGTCGCCAGCTGCACGTAGCGGCCGACCCCTTCGTGCTCGAACCAGAAGTTCCGCCACATCGGGTCGTAATAGTTGACCCGACCTTCCAGCCGGATCGGGTACACCCGGCCGCGTTCCTCCGTGCTCATCTCCCAGACGACATCGGGATTGGTCACCGTGCCATCCGCCAGGGCCACGGAGGACTCCGCGGCCGGCTGCGCACGCGCGCCGGCCACCGCGCCGGCAAGCAACAAGAAGGCCAGATGCAGGCGCCTCCAGCTCCTCGGAATGAAAATGCCGCCACGCCAAGTCTGCAGGGGGACCTGCTCCATCCGGTTCATGCGCTGAGAAGTGTTTTCGTTCCGCAAAACCGGTGGACCGAATTCTCCGGGGGCTTCGCGGGGGGGGATTGGGCTGAATGCTGAACCTTTTCGGGAACCGGTTTATTAGGGGATAATCCCCGTTAATCGAAACATTTCTTCGCGCCGTTTCGCGGTCGGGCCTTTCGGTCGGAAGGCCCGGTGTTTTCCGTTGGCAACCGCTCCCCCGCCTGTCGTCAGTAGAGGCGACTTTTTCGACCATGATCATCCTCCGCGGCGCACCCGCCCTCTCCGACTTCCGCACGCAAAAGCTCGTCCAGGACCTCCTGGCCGCCGGCCTCCCCGTCAAGGACGTCGCCACGGCGTTCATCCACGTGGCCGAGACCTCCGCCGAGCTCACCGCCGCCGAGCACGAAGTGCTGGCCAAACTGCTCACCTACGGTCCAACCCACGCCGCCCACGAGCACACCGGTCTGCTCCAGGTCGTCGCCCCGCGCCCGGGCACCATCTCGCCGTGGTCCTCCAAGGCCACCGACATCGCCCAGATCTGCGGGCTGGCGAAGGTGAAGCGCGTCGAGCGCGCCGTCGCCTACTGGATCGACCTCGGCGGAGCCACGCCCGCCGAAGCCCAAAACAAGCTCATTGCCGCCCGCCTGCACGACCGCATGACGCAGGCCGTCTTCGGCGCACTCGAGGAGCTCGAGGTCCTCTTCCGCCACGAGACGCCCAAGCCGTTCACCTCCGTGCCCGTGCTCGCGCAGGGCCGCGCCGCGCTCGTCGCCGCCAACACCTCGCTCGGCCTCGCCCTGGCCGACGACGAGATCGACTACCTCGTCAAGAACTTCACCGCCCTCGGCCGCGACCCGCACGACGTCGAGCTGATGATGTTCGCGCAGGCCAAC
>JAEXPG010000153.1 GCA_023447015.1 Verrucomicrobiota bacterium | reverse complement strand
TGGCCGATGCCGCCGAGCTCGATCAGCTTGAGCAGGAGCTCGCCCGCGAACTCCGCCTCGCACCGCCCCCGGCCCTCTCGGATATCGAGGCCGAGCGTCTGGCCGAAACCCGTCGCCAGCTTGAGAGCTCGGGGCGCGTCGGACGCTGGCTCGCCCGGTTCATCCCGCCGTCCACCCCGCGCCGCTGACCCGGACCGGCGGGCGTTGGGGGCCGGCAACGTGTCCGTCGACCAACGTCGCGCCCTCGCCCGGAACTCCCGCCAAAAGGGGCCCCGCCGAGGGAAACGATTTGTCACGCTCTTGCGTCCCACCATCGTGCCCGAACCCCGAACACCCTCGCCACCGCCTCCTCCATGCACACCACCCGCGTCGCCACCACCGCCGTGCTGTCCGCCTCGGCGCTTCTGTTCTCCGCTTGCGGCCGCCAGCCGGCCGCCGCTCCCGCCACCCCGCCGGAGGTCAGGATCGCCATGCTCCAACCGGAAGATGTGCCGGTCTCCGTCACCTCCGTCGGTCGCATCGTCTCGGACCAGTCCGTCTCGATCGTCGCCCGGGCCACCGGACAACTGCTCGAGATGCCGTTCACCGCCGGCAAGCTCGTGAAGGCCGGCGATGTGCTCTTCCGCATCGACCCGGCCGAGTATCAGGCCAACCTCGATAGCGCCGTCGCCCGGCAGGCGCAGGCGGAGGTCAAACTCGACAAGGCGCAAAGCGACCTCGAGCGCGTCGACAAGATGTTCAAGACCGGCGGCGTCTCGCAACAGGATCTCGACACTGCCCGCACCGCGCAACTCGCCGCCGTCGCCGACCTTCGCTCCGCCCAGGCCGCCGTCACCAGCGCCCGGCTCATGCTCGGCTACACCACGATCACCGCGCCGTTCGCCGGCCGGGTGGGCCAGTCGCCGGTCTCCGTCGGCGCCCTCCTCTCGCCGCAGTCGGGCTCGCTGCTCACGCTCGACCAGGTCGACCCGATCGACGTGAACTTCACCGTTTCCGAAGAGGGCTTGCTCTCGATCGCCAAGGAAGTCCGCGACGGCAACGTGGTCTCGGTCGGCGTCGACCACTTCGTCGTCACCGCCACCCTGCTCGACGGCACCGTCTACGCGCACCCCGGCGAGATCAGCTTCGCCGACATCCGCTTCCACCCCGAGACCGGCAGCGCGCTCGCCCAGGCGAAGTTCCCCAACCCCGAAGGCAAGCTCCTGCCCGGCCAGTTCGCCCGTGTCTCCGTCTCCGGCCTCACCCGCAAAGGCGCCCTCCTCGTCCCGCAGGGCGCGGTCGTCCAAAGCCCGACTGGCGCGTCCGTCTTCGTCGTCGGCGCCGACGATGTCGTCCAGTCCCGCCCCGTGAAGCTCGGCGAGTGGAACGGCGAGCGCTGGCGCATCGTCGACGGCCTGAAGGCCGGCGACCGCGTGGTCGTCTCCGGCATCCAGAAGGTCCGCGCCGGCCTCAAGGTCCATCCCGTCGCTGCGAATTGAGCACGCCGCCCGGCCCAACCTCCAACCCGGAGCCTACCGTGTTCTCCCGCTTCTTCATCGACCGGCCGATCTTCGCCTCGGTCCTCTCCATCCTCATCGTCTTCGGCGGCCTCGTGGCGATGAAATCGCTGCCGATCGCCCAGTTCCCCGAGGTCGTCCCGCCGGTCATCGCCGTCAAGGCCTCCTACCCCGGCGCCGACGCCAAGACCGTCTCCGACGCCGTGGCCGCGCCCATCGAGCAGCAGCTCTCCGGCGCCAAGAACCTCCTCTACTTCCAGTCCACCTGCGCCAACGACGGCTCGCTCAACATCGCCGTCACCTTCGAGGTCGGCACCGACCTCGATCTCGCCCAGGTCGACGTCCAGAACCGCATCAACCAGGCCTCGCCCCGCCTGCCGAGCGAAGTACAGCGCCAGGGCGTGACCGTGCTGAAGAAGAGCAACAACATGGTGCAGGTCATCGTCCTCTCCTCGGACAACCCGCAGCACGACCAGCTCTTCCTCTCCAACTACGCCACGATCAACCTGCTCGACGCGATCAAGCGCGTGCCGGGCATCGGCGACGCCACCATCTTCGGCTCCGGCGACTACGCCATGCGCCTCTGGCTCGACCCCGACAAGCTCGCCGCCCGCAACGTCACCGTCACCGACGTCAAGAACGCCGTCCTCGAGAAGAACGGCCTCTACGCCGCCGGCCGCATCGGCCAACGCCCCTCCACCGGCGCGGTCGAGCTCACCATCCCCGTCACCACCCGCGGCCGCCTCGAGACGCCCGAGGAGTTCGGCGCAATTATCATCCGCTCCAACACCGACGGCTCCACGCTCCGGGTACGCGATGTCGCCCGGGTCGAGCTCGGCAGCGTGACCTACGACCTCTTCGGCCGCTGCGGCGATGCCGGCAAGGATGCGGCCAGCCGACCCTCCACGCTCCTGCTCACCTACCTGCAGGCCGGCGCCAACGCGATCGACACCGCCCAACAGACCGCCGCCGCCATGGAGGCCGAGTCGAAGCGCTTCCCGGCGGGCATGCACTACGTCGTCGCCTCCGACTCGACGAAGTTCATCACCGTCTCGATCCACGAGGTCGTGAAGGCGCTGCGCGACGCGATCATCCTCGTGCTGATCGTCGTCTTCCTCTTTCTGCAGAACTGGCGCTCGGCGCTCATCCCGCTGCTCGCTGTGCCGGTCTCCATCATCGGCACCTTCGCCGGCCTGCTCGTGCTCGGGTTCTCGATCAACACGCTCACCCTCTTCAGCCTCGTGCTGGCGATCGGCATCGTCGTCGACGACGCCATCGTCGTGGTCGAGAACGTCGAGCGCATCATGGCCGCCACCGGCAAGAGCGTGCGCGACGCCACCATCCAGGCGATGGACGAGGTCTCCGGGCCGGTCGTCGCCATCGTGCTGGTCCTCTGCTCGGTCTTCATCCCCGTCGCCTTCCTCGGCGGACTCACCGGCCGGTTCTACCAGCAGTTCGCGCTCACGATTGCGATCTCGGTCGTGATCTCCGGCATCGTCGCGCTCACGCTCTCACCCGCGCTCTGCCGCCTGCTGCTCAAGCCGCACGATCCGAGCAAACACTCCCACGGCCCGCTCGCGTGGTTCTTCGGCAAGTTCAACCGCGCCTTCGACGCCTTCACGGCCCGCTACACCGGCACCGTTTCCTTCCTCGTGCGCCGCACGCTCGTCGGCCTCGTCGTCTTCGCCGCGCTGGGCCTCGCGACCTGCGACCTCTT
>JAEXPG010000144.1 GCA_023447015.1 Verrucomicrobiota bacterium | reverse complement strand
TGCGTTCTTTGCGGTGAACAATGGTTCCCACTGTAGGCCACCGCGCCGAGGTGGCCCCTCGGAGACCACGGATCACACGGATTGCCACGGATACGGAATGTCGGGCGCAACGACCGTTCCCCTGCCGAGAACCGACCTCCAGAATCCGTGCAATCGGTGCAATCAGTGGTTGTTCCGAATGCCAGCCTTGTCGCGGCGGAGCCCCTCGGAGACCACGGATCGCCACCCACGGCCATCCGTGCCCATCCGTGCAATCCGTGGTCCTTCCGGTTGTCCGGCTGGTCGCGGCCTAGCCGCGCCAGCCTCTTGATGGTGCAAGATCCGGTTTCTGCGTACAGTCGCCACCAGCCGGCTTGCTGGCGGGCTTATTTCGCGGCGACAGCGCGCTCTTCCGTCTTCCGACGGGAGAGACCGCTCTTGCGCTCGCTCTTCCGCACGAAGCCCATCGCCTCGTAGAGATCGCCGTCGTCGCCGCCCTCGGTCTTGTCGGCGCGCACGGCCTTCACGATGTCCTGTGCGGCGACATAGGCCGCATCGTCGGCCTTGTCGCGGGCGTTGGACGCCGCCACGAGCTGGAGCTTGAGGCTCTCGATGTTGTCGCGGGCATCGTTGCAGGCCTTGAGCTTGTTGGTCGTGAACTGGTCGACGGTCTGTCCGTCGAGAACTTTCGAGGGCCGGACCTTCTTCCAGCCCGCCAAGATCTGTTTCACCTGTTCGTACTTCGACTTCTGTCCTTTGGCCATGATGGCTGAGTTTCGGGGTTCATGTCGCCCGCTCCCATGACCGTTCCACCCGGCATGTGGGGCGACGCCGCGGTTCTGTATCCGCTATCTCAGGCGTTCAATCCGAAACCCTCCGCTTTGTGTCCTTTTTCCTGTTACTTATCACGCGAAAAAGAAAAGCTGATCGCCGCTCCAACGTCTTTGGTTCGGCCGCCATCGCCTACCGCGTTTGCCCCGTAGTGTACGGCGCCCGCGCCGTCGCCTACCGCGACCGTTCCGTACACTACCGGCGCCTCGCCGTCGCCTACTTGTCGCGTCCGGTAGCCTACCGAATGCGCGCCGTAGTCTCCCGCATACCCACCGTACGCCCAGGTGACCGCCCCATCCCGCCCCAACCGCAAACCGATGCTCCCCCTCGGGGCAATCGCTCTGGAACTCAGCGTCGATGCGCGCCAGGAAGCGGCCTTGCGGGAAAGCAATGCTGCTGAGCGATCGGGGCGGAGATCGACCACGGATCACCCAGAACGGCTGCGCCGCAACCGATGGGTACGGCAGAACACGGATGGCACGGATCCCAGAGCTGCGACGCCGATGGAAAGTCGGACTCTACGCCCGAAATTCCGTGTCCGTGGTAATCCGTGGTCTCGGGTTCATAATCAGGAACGGGCAGCAAACGGAGCAGCGGAGTGTTTCGCTGGACGTGTCTTCTCGAAATGCGCGCAGGACCAGTAGCCGCGGGCGCGTGGATCGGACGAACGCCAGCCGGCGGCTTCGAGCTGCTGGCGCAGAAACAGATTCAGGTAGCCGTGTCCCACGAGAGCAACGTGTCCGTGGTCTTGCGCCAAGGCGCTCAGCTCGAGCGCGAGCAGCCGCGCGCGCACGCCAACCTGCTGGATGTCTTCCTGGGCGCGGGCGAGCCGCAGCAGCCAGAGGAAGCGCGCGAGACCAACGAAGGTCGCCGGACGGTGCGGAAAGGGCCACTTGAGCCGGTTCGGCAGTTCGACCTCGCGGGCCTCGATCGTCACCCGTCGCTCCGCCGCGAGCCCAAGCCGGTCCGCCGACTCGATCGCCCGCCGCAGCGGACTGGTGACCACCAGCGAGCACGTCGCGAGGGATCGCGTCAGGCGGTCGGGCGGTGGCAACGTCGCGTCGATGCCCGCCTCATCATATTCCCGCAACCACGCCGCAAATGTCGCCGCACTGATGCGCGAGGATTGGCGCGCCGTCGGTCGGCCATGGCGGATGAGCGAGATCTTCATTCGTGGCGAGGCGCTTAGCTAGAAGACCTGAACTAATGATGTGCCAACTCTGCATGGCGTTTTCGGATCGTCGAGTGTTCGGCCTTTCTCGGCGAGCACTGGAAATTCCAACCATTCAGCTCAAACACGCGCTCATCCCTGTGCACCAGACTCCCCGGCCCGTTTGGCGGTATTCGCAGGCCAACCAAAGAAACGCTAAGGTCATCAGAGGCTTCTTTCAGACTTCGGTAATGCCGCGAAAAGATACCACGCCCGCCAGAATGAAATCCATGCGCGGCAAGAAAATCCTTCAGCGCGGCATTGGCGTGAACAACCCGATCACACCCGCTGGGTTTCTGTGGTTCATGCGTATCGGCCCCAAGAACAGCGACCGAAGCAGCGAGCGCGAAGAGACCGGCCGCAATCAGGTGGACATGAGCAAATCTGTTCATGGCTTTGGCGAACAGTGTTATTCACCTCAACCGAGTCGGTGTTTTGGGGTGAGGGGAAATGCCGCGGAAGCTCAACCGGGTTGAGTTTTGCGGGGTGGATCGCGGAACCAAAGCGCAACCGGATCGAGCTTGGGCTAACTTCGCAGAAACCGTGGGGTTCACGGCCGGCAGCGTAGTTTCGCCTCCGGACAGAACAAGGGCGAAGTGGCGGAGGCGGACGACGGAGGGCAGAGGACGGAGAGACAGAAGTGGCAGGTGTAAGGTGACAGGTGGGAGAGTGGCGGGAGGACGGAGGTCCGAGGTCGGTTGACGGAGGTCGATGAATCGACGGTCGGTTGCGGCCGAGTGAATTGTGGGAAAGCGATCAGGCCGAGATGGGCAACGCGGCATGTCCATGCGTCCCGCAGAACGCTCCGGCGGACTTCATTGCCTGTGCCATCGGTGGATCACGCTTCTGCCCTGCCCGCTTTGATTCGCTCGAGAAGCACATCAAGCGACTCGTCGAACACCTGCCCATCTTCTGGGAAGCCGTGTCGTTTGAGGTATGCCTCGGAATAGTGCGGGAGTCGGCCGAGCGATTCGATCAGGCGGCCCCCGCATTCGATCGAATGAACCCACCCTTCGGTTTTGTGACGCTTCAGCACGAATTCGGTGCAAGGGAATGTCGCCGTCTGATTCACCTCCGGGTCGTCATTGATCTCGCCGTAGTCGTACAGATACTGCCCGCACAAGAAGAGCACGCGACCATCGCCAAGCTCGAGGTAGAGGTGCCGCCCCTCATCTTCCCGTTCCTCCACTTCGAAGGCCCGTATCGCCCGAAAGCGCTCGGAAGTCAGCAGTCCCGCTGCCTCGTAGTCTGTTCGTTTGAAGTCGGTTGGGACCAGGTTTGGTCGCCCGCAGAGAATCCATGCGATCCCACCGCCGCCCAGACATGCAGCCCCGAGAAGGCCGAGGCCGGTCACATCACCAAGCTCAACCGGCCAAAGAATCGCGAACACCAGGATGAACAGCATCCCACCGCCCAACGCGCTCAGACCGATTGCCAGTAGTTTGTGCATTTGTCTTCCGATGCTCCGCTTCAGCCGGGGAGCTTGTCGGCTCGTCTTGCCTCCCGCTTCTCCGCCGCGACAGCAGCGAAACCGTAGGTGAATGGCATCAGGGCCAGAATCGGGATTCCGTAGAAGCACTCGATCACCCCGCCGGGGCCGTCGAGCCAGATGCAGAGTGCAGCACCGAGCGGCATCGGGAGGGCGCCATCTCCGATCCCAAGCAGGCACGGCGCGTAGGTCGAAGCACGCAACAAGCAGGCGGTCCACGCGTAGCCCTTCTTCTGGACCCGCAGGAATCGCAAAACCCACAGCACTCCCTCGGTGCACACAGGCGGGAGGACGAGTGGCAGCAGAAGACTGACGATGGAAGCGTCCATTCAGGTCGTTCGGCCACCAATCACAAAGCAGTACCGCCGCACTGCGAGTGCTGAGTTTGAAGAGGTCATCGTAGGGGTGTTGCGCGGAGACCGCTGGCTTAGATAGCTGCTATAGAAACGGCGCGATCAAAGCAGATAGTGCGATCAGGAGACCGACCAACGATCCGTACCGCAGAACCGCGAGCGGAGAGTCGACGTTCCGCGCAGCTGTCCCAAGGAAAATGCTCATCGCCATCAGGCCGGCCGGCACTCCGAAAAGCAGAAAGAGGAGATGGCCGTAGTTCTCCCTGTCACCATGGCCCGAGATGCTCTCCCACGAAAGGAAGCACGCGAGAATCAACACCAGGGTACCACAGCCATCCCAGAGCAAGGCGGACCGCGTCGACCGGGATGTGTACCAGGCCAGAATCCCGCTTCCGATGGCCACGGGATAGAGCAAAGGCAACGCGAGGTCCCATGGAACCGCGGCGAGGAGACGCCGGACGCCGGGCATGGAGGACAGCCCCCCGATCACGGCCACTCCAACGACAACCAGCGGGAGGACTTTTTGCGCGATCCGCTTCATTCGGGGCCTCGTGCTGCTCCTACACCGCTGCGGGAATGGAACGCCTTCTTCCGGCGGTCGGACGAGAGAAGCAGAAACGCCAACACCGCGGTCGAGACTAGCCCACCGACGACACTCATCCCCGGCATTGGTACTGGTGGCTCGTAAGGCCTTTTCATGGCATTTCGAACTCCGCAACGATCTTCGAATCCTTCGCGAAAATGAGACGTCCAACTCTGATCGAAACAGGCGGTCGTTGAATACCACTCATCTGAAGGCACTGCGAAAAATCCTGGACCAACAGACAGTACGCTTCTGCGCCTTGATCGAGGAGTGCTACTGCCCGAATCCGGTCTTCAGGGGGCAACTTGTTCAAATCATCCTGCAGATTCCTGCGTTCGATAGGGCCGATTATCCTCTCTTCAAACTCGACCGACTCTGCCGCAACGTTCGGGGTTGGCGTTACCGACTGCTTGCTCGGCGAGCTCGAACAGCTCGTAAGCAAACTGGCAGCAACAATCAGAACGGAGTAACGCATCGATTTCGGCTTAACGGTTTCAGGGTGTGCCATGCCGGGCGGCTGCCGGTGATTGGAAACCGGTCACTTTCCCCGGCATCGGTACTGGCGGCTGGGTAGGCCGGTTTCTCCACACTTCTACGCGCGAGATTCGATACCGATGGAGTCCCTCAGCCCATAACCTAGATGCCAGTTCCCGGCGTGCCGGATCTGCGGGATCAGGTTCCCAGATGTAATACTCTTCGGTTTGTGGAACTGAGAAATAGAACCACTCCCCCTTATACGACGGAAACAAGGCGCGGTCTTTCAGCCGATCGAAGTCGTCAGGCGTGATCGTTTCGACCATCGTGATCGAATAATACTCCATCAGGTACTTTGGACGGTCGGGTCCATATTCCGCATCCTCCCCCAAGCAGAACCTCCTCGCTTCATCGTAGCCCAGGTAGTCTCCGGTGAACTGCGCAGGGAAGCGGGAAACGCACCCCGCCCACAGCAACACCGACAAACATACGAAGAGACCTGGACTGAGCGTTCTCATTCTTTCGCCCAACAGCGTTACACACCTCAACCGAGTTGATGTTTGGGGTGATGGAGAATGCCGCGGAAGCTCAACCGGGGTGAGCTTTGCGGGGTGGATTTCGGGGCAAAAGCGCAACCGGATCGAGCTTGGGCTATTTCCGCAGAAACCGTGGGGTGCACGGCCGGCAGCGTAGTTTCGCCTCCGGACAGAACAAGGGCGAAGTGGCGGAGGCGGACGACGGAGGGCAGATTGCAGAGGGACGACGGATGGCGGAAGACAGAGGACGGAGGACGTTCTGCCGTTCGGCATTCGTGCGGTGGCAGAACCTTTGGGAATCTGCGGCGCGCAGCGCCTCCGAGAGGACGGAGAGACGGAAGTGGCAGGTGTAAGGTGACAGGTGGGAAAGTCCCGAGACGACGGAGGGCTGACGCATCTCGTCTCCGTGCTCTCCTCCCGCTCTGTGGTCTCTGTGATCAACTACCGCGCGGAACGGCGGCATCGGTTGGGAAACGCCGGAATCCGTGCATTCTGTGCGTTCCGTGGTCCACCCCTCCGGAATCTCGACCACCGATTGCACGGAGTGCACATATTCAAACCGTGAAAGGCCAGTTGGTTCCGGCACGGCCGCGCAGGTTCTTTGGCGGATCAACTCCCGGCAGCCGGATCGGTGCTCCGGCCCACAGGTCCGTGGGCCAGTCTTCCGGAGTCCCACATTCGCGCTACCGCGTCCGGCAGCCACGTCGGCGCCGTGGCCTACAGCGGGCCGTTCCTGAGTGCGTGAGTTCCAGATACTCCTCTGGCCGCGTGCGCTCCTCTTCCGTCTTTGCGTTCTTTGCGGTCAACCTGCTCCGCCTAACTCACCGCGCCGACTTCCGCCAATGGTCTCCTGCAGCGGGGTCCATCAGCGATTCGGCGCGCCGGCAGCGTCATGCGGCGGACACCGGCTCGGCCAGGGGAACCGAAAGACAGAATCGGCTGCCCGACGGACCGGTCTCCGCCAACGTGAGCTCGCCCCCGATCTGCAGCGCGAGCAACCGCGAGATGGCCAGACCGAGCCCCGTGCCCCCCGCACGGCCCGAACACCCCGGCTCGAAGAGACGCGCCCGCAGCGCCTCCGGCACCCCGGGGCCGTGATCCGTCACCTCGGCATGGAGACACCGTCCGGGGTCCTCGCGCAGCACCACCCGCACGCTCTGCCCCGCCCCGCTCACGGCGATGGCGTTGTGCACCAGGTTGCTCGTGATCAGGCAGACCAGGCTCCCGCGCACATTGTCGACCCGCCCGGCAAACCGGCACTCCACCTCCAGGGCGACGCTCCGGTCGCGGGCGGCACCGGCGTTGCGGCGCGCGATCAACTCCGCGAGCTCCGGCCCGGCAAGATCGTAGACCAGCGCGGTCCGCTGGTCGGTGAGAAGCGCCATGGTCTCGCCGACCAGCGCCTCCATCCGGCGGGTGTACTCCTGCGCCGCCGTCCAGTCCGGGGCGCCTCCGCCGACACCGACCGCCGCGTGCAGCCCCGCCACCGAGCCCTGCAACCCGTGCATCAGGTGCGAGGTGATCTGCCCCAACGCCGAGGCCTTGGCCGAGAGCGTGAGGTTGCGTTCGGCCCGGGCCAGGTTCGCGTTGCCCCGCTCGATCGCCCGTCCGGCGCGGCGCAACCCGAGATACGCCAGACCGAAGACCGCAGTGATCGTCAGCCAGCCGCCCCCCGCCACCGCCCAGGTCTGGCGCCGCATCTGGCGGTCGATCGCCCCCAACTCCGCGCTGAGCGGTCGGGCATCGAAATGGTACCGAGCAAACCCGATGGGCCGCGCCTGCTCCGCCTGATGGAGCGCGATCAGCACCTCGAGCACGGGCGAGTCCCCCGTCAGCCCGGCGGCCCCGCCCTGCGGCAGGCGCGCCAGATCAAACGCCGGATGATACCGGCTGATGGTCTCCTCCGACTGGAGTCGGAAGAAGTCGTCCATCGGAAGCTCGACGAATGTCGGTTCTTGCGGAAGGGCGACCAGCAGGAGTCCATCCGCATCGAACCCCGCCCGCGCCAGCAGCCCCTTCTGCCGTGCGCTTGTCACCATGGGCTGGACCAGACGCTCGGTCCGCCCACCGGCGGTCGCCTCGCCCACGGCCAGCTCCACCTGGCTCTGCACCAGCGGCGAGAGGACGGCCGCCGCCCGCCCGATCATCCGCGTCCGCACCTCCTCATGCAGACCGCTCCGCAGGTGGACGGCGCCGCCCACCAACGCCGCGGAAACCACCGCCCACAGGCCCACGACAGTCCAGAGGAGTCGTCGTGCGGGATACCCCGCGATGCCGGATCGATCGTTCATGGCGCGGAATCAGCGGTAATAGGGCGCCACCAGCGTCTCGACCGCCGCACTGAACAGGATCCGCCGCTGCCCCGCGGACAACCCCGGCTCCAGGACCGCCCGCCGGTAGTCGACGTATTTGTTCCAGTTCTCCTGCTGGACCTGGGCGGCGGCGAACTCCTGCAACAGATCGTCCACCGACCGTGCGCTCCCCTGCAGGGGCTGGCCCGGCACATCCTTGAGCGCCTGCAGCAGCGCTTTCCGCTTGGCCACCAGTTCGGTGTACCGGCGGGTCTGCTCCTCATGGAAGGCCGGCAGCGACGCGAGCACCGCCTCGCCCTTGCGCGTCGGCACCCCGGCCGCGTCCACTTCGATTCTGTAGCCCCGCTCGGCCGGTACCACCTCGGCCTTCACATTCGGCAGCGCCGCCCGCACCTCGGCCAGTTTCACCACGAAAGCCTGCTGCGCCTCCACTTTCGCACCGAGATAGTCCGTGATCCGCGGTGCGAGGTCGGCGGGAATCGGCGAGGCGACCGGCGGCGGCGAGCCGGCCAGCTCGGCCCGGATCTCCTCGGCCAGCCGCTCCAGCTTCGCGATGCCCTCCGCCTGGGCCGCGCGCAGCGCGCCGAAAGCCGCGGTGCGCTCGTGTTCACCACTGCGGCGCTGGCCGAAGACCGCGGAGCGCAGCTCCTCGATCAAGGCGCCCTTGAGCTCCCGATAGGCGGCCACCCGGCGGGCCAGCGACTCCGACATCCCGTCCGGCAGGCGGATCCGCGAGTTGCTGGGGGTGAAACACAGAAACGCCGGATCCGACACCCCGCGCACACGATCCACGATCTCCATGGAGGCGTCCTGCAACAGACCCCGCTGCTCGCGCGAGAGCTCGGGGCCGAACGCCGCGGCCAGCTGCAGCAGCTCGAGCTGCTCCTCCTCCGGAGTCTTGGGCGCCCGAGCGGCCTGCTGCGACTCACGGGCGTTGTCCCAGTCCGCGCCGCTCTCGAGCCACCGCGTCCGGAAGAGTTCCTGCCGGATGGCCTCGGCCTGCGCCTCCACCTCCTCCACCGCCGCCGCCTGGTCCTGCGCAAACGCCGCCAGCCGCGCGAGCCGCTCCGGCGGGCGGACGGCCTCCACGGCGTCGAGCTCGGCGCGCAGCCGTTTCACCGCCTCCAGCTTCAGGGTGCGATACTGTTCCAGCATCGCGGTCCGTTTCGGGGACAGCGGTCCTTCGGCGAGCAGCAGGCTCAGCGGGGCGAAGAACGACTCCGCCACATACGGCTGCAGACGCGCCGCGGTCTCGCCCACCTTCCCCGCGAGAACCGGCGGCAACGGCTGGCCGAGCAGCGGGCCGCGGACCGGGAACCGAAGCCGCTGGGCGGAGACCCCGAGCCGCTCCCTGAGCATCTCTTCCACTTGAAACTCCGTATCCCGGTAGCCGCGCCCGACGTACTGACTCTCCCGCCATACCGTCTCACGAGCGGCGGCAGCCGCCGACGAGCTCGCCGAATGAAGTTCCTCCCTGCCGGCATGCGCACACGGTCCACTCGCAATGCCGAGGGCGAGGACCGTCCACACCACCCGCCGGCCTTCCCGGCCAACAAAGATCTTCGTATTCATGATCAGCTCCTGTGTTTTTGAGGTTCAGCCTCCAACGCGAAGGCGCCTTCCTTTTGCCTGCCGCATGCCAAGCCCCCGGAGATCCTGCCAGATGCTGATGGTCCGCCGGTTAGGAACCGCCACGCCCCAGCACCGTGCCCTGCTGCCCGGCGCGGTTTCAGCGCAATCACCCAACCGCCCGGCCGCTGTTGGGTGATTACCCACAGGGCCCGGCCGGAACAGCGGGCCCGGCTTCTCCGCCGGCCGCGGGGCGTTGGGTCTGGTGATACCGGAGGTAGTCCCGCGTCACGCCGAGGCGCCGGGCCGCGGCGGAGACATTGCCTCCCGTCTCCCGGAGCGCCGCGGCGATCAGGTCGGCAATCACGCCGTCGATCAGGAACCCGGACTCCGGAAGCCGCCACTGCGGGTTGAGCCACGCCGGGCCGGGACCCGCCTCGGCCGAGCCGAGTTCCGCGAAGTCCAGGGTGCTGGTCCTGCTGAAGATCACCGCACGCTCAAGCGCATGGGCCAACTCCCGGATGTTCCCTCGCCACGGCTGCGCGCGCAGCCTGGCCTCGCCCTCCGGACTGATCGCCACCGCCCCCAGCCGGTACCGGTGCGCGAGCCCTGCCAGAAGCAGGCGGGCCAGCAGCACCAGATCCTGGCCGCGCTCCCGCAGGGGAGGCAGCTCGACCCGGAGGAGATTCAGACGGTGATAGAGGTCCTCGCGAAACAACCCCTGCCGGACCAGCTCCGCCAGCGGACAGTTGTTTGCCGCGACCACGCGCACATCGACCGCGGTCGTCTTCGTGCCACCAAGGCGGCGGATGCAGCCCTCCTCCACCGCCGCGAGAAGCTTCGCCTGGGTCTGCGCCGACAACGCGCCCACCTCGTCGAGGAACAACGTGCCGCCGTCCGCCGCCTCGAACAACCCCACGCGGGCCTGTTTCGCATCGGTGAACGCGCCGCGCTCGTGCCCGAAGAGTTCGGATTCGGCCAGCAGCTCCGGCAGCGCTGCGCAGTTGAGCGCGACAAACGGCGCGGCCGCCCGCGGTCCGCGCCGATGGACCCAGCGCGCGAGCACGCTCTTGCCGGTCCCGGTCTCTCCCTCGATGAGCAACGGCGGCAGCCGCGTGCGCAGGCGATGCTCGGCGTCGAGCATCTGCTCCAGCTGCGCCCGCACCTCCGTCAGGCTCTCCCCGAAGAACAGATCCGGCTCGCCCGGCGCGCCCGCGCTGCGTTGCTCGTCGCGCCGCGTCGCCCGGCGTTGCGCGCGGCAGCGCAGGAAGGCGAGCGGCACCGCTTCGAGCTCGAACGGCTTCGTCAGGTAGTCGCCCGCGCCCAGCCGCATGGCCTCGACCGCCTGCTCGATCCCGCCATAGGCGGTCATCGCAACGATGCCGGTCGTCTCGGAGACGCTGCCGTCGCGCAGCAGCGCGAGGCCGGGACCGTCGGGCAGATGCATGTCGAGCAGCGCGAAATCGTGGCGCTCCGCGCGCAGGAGATTCCGCGCCTCGGCGAGGTTGCACGCGCACGACACCTCGGCACCGCGTCCCTCGAGATAGGCCGAGAGCCGCCGTCCCAGCACGGCGTCATCCTCGACGAGCAGCACGGTTGCGCCGCGCGGAAACGCGGACTCAGGGGCAAGGGGGGCAGGCCGATCCACGACCGCAATTGTTCCAGGCACAGGGGAGATGCCCAGAAAAAACTCTGGAAATGCGCCGGCGGCACCGACGGAAGACACCAAGGGGAGCCGCGTCCGGGCGAGTCGGTGACAACGTCCTGGACCCGCTCTCCGCCCGGCAGGCGGAAGGCCGCCGCGAGCAACTGCGGGCAGCGAGTTCTCTCGGACCGAAGCGCCATCGTTTGCCTGCCGTACGCGAAATCCCGGATACACGACGAGGAGACCCACGCCGGCCGCCATCCCCCGTCAGCCGCGGATTGTTCGCGTCTCCGCTTCCGGTCTTCCGGCCTCCCATTCCCGCCTCCCGGGCGGGCGGACGCCGGCAGGGCCACGTCGCCGCCGTGGCCTACAGTGGGCCGTTCCTGAGTTCGTGAGTTCCAGATACGCCTCCGGCCGCGTCCGTGCCTTTTCCGTCCCTGCGTTCTTTGCGGTTAACCGTCCACAGCCAGGGTCACCGCCGCCGACTCCGGCTCAAAGCAGCGGCGCGGGCTCGTAGGCGGCGGCCTTGGCGTTCTTGCGCAGGATCGGGCGGACCTGCGCGACGAAGGCGTCGACCTGGTGCGGAGCGGCGCCGACGAAGCGCTCGTTCTCGGAGAGGATCGCGCGCAGCGACTTCTTCGAGAGGCCGAGACGTTTGTCGCCGGCGAGGCGGTCGAGCATGTCGCCGTCGCCGTTGCCGGAGCCGCCCTCGCGGATGGCCTTCGCGGCGGCGAGCGCGTGCTCTTTGATGGCCTCGTGCGCGGTCTCGCGGCCGGCGCCGGCCTTCACGGCCTCCATGAGGATGGTGGTGGTGGCGAGGAACGGCAGGTTGCGCTCGTTCTCGGCGGCGATCGCGGCGGGGAACACATCCATGCGCGCGAGCACGGTGAGGAACGTTTCCAGGAGCCCGTCGATGGCGAAGAAGGCATCGGGCAGCGCCACGCGGCGCACGACCGAGCAGGAGACGTCGCCCTCGTTCCACTGGTGGCCGGCAAGGCCGCCGGTCATGACGGCGAGGCCCTGCAGGATGGTGTGGAAGCCGCAGATGCGCTCGCAATTGCGGGCGTTGACCTTGTGCGGCATCGCGGAGGAGCCGACTTGGCCCTTCTGGAAACCTTCGGTCAGCAGCCCCTGGCCGGCCATGAGCCGCAGCGTGGTGGCGAAGCTGGCGGCGGCGGCGGAGATCTGGCCCAGCGCGGTGACGACCTCGTGGTCGAGGCTGCGCGGATAGACCTGGCCCACGGCGCCGAGCGCGGCCTTGAAGCCGAGATGCTTGAGGATGCGCGACTCGAGCTCGTCCACGCGGTCGGCGCGGCCGCCGAGGAGGGTGAGCTGGTCGAGTTGTGTGCCGACCGCGCCCTTGAGCCCGCGGACCGGATACCGTTCGATGAGGCTTTCGAGGCGGTCGAAGGCGTGGAGGAGCTCCTCGCCGAACATCGCGAGGCGCTTGCCCAGGGTCGTCGGCTGGGCGGGCACGTTGTGCGTGCGGCCGGTGATCATCACGTCGCGGTAGGCCTCGGCACGGGCGGAGATGCCGGCGAGGGCGGCGATCACCTTGTCGCGCACGATACGCAGGCTGCGCTGCACCTGGAGCTGCTCGACGTTCTCGGTGAGGTCGCGGCTGGTGAGGCCGAGATGGATGAACTGGCGGGCGGCCAGGTCGGAGAATTCCTCGATGCGCGCCTTCACGTCGTGGAGCGTGGTGCGCTCGCGGGCGGCGATGGAGGCGAGGTCGACGCTGCCCTTCACGCGCTCGTAGTCCTTGATCGCCTCGGCCGGGATCGGCACGCCGAGGTCGCGCTGCGCCTTCATCACCGCGATCCAGAAGTCGCGCTCGAGCAGGATGCGGCCCTCGCCCGACCAGATCGCGCGCAACGCCGCGGAAGCGTAGCGCTCGGCCAGCACGTTCGGGATCGAATCGACGGGCGCGGCAGCGGCCGGGGCTTTCACGGGGGCGGGAGCGGCGGCCGGCGCGGGCGCGGCGGCGGAAGTCTTTGCGGTGGGTTTGGCAGGCACGGCGAGGAGCCAAAACGAATCGGACCCGGCCTGACAATCCCGCAAGCGCAGGCGGCGACCGGAGTTCGGAGGGCGGAACCACTAATGCACACTAATTTGCACTGATGGCCGGAGGCAGGGCGGACCGCTAATCCTCGCTAATTGACGCTAGTCCGGACGCACACCTCAGCGTCGATCGGCGTGAATCAGTGGTTCCCTGCTCCTCGCCCGCGATCAGCG
>JAEXPG010000503.1 GCA_023447015.1 Verrucomicrobiota bacterium | reverse complement strand
GGAGTGGTCTGGCTGCACCAGCGGCAGCGGCTGGCACGCTACGATCCGTCGATCCCCGAGCCGGCGCCGCCGCCGCTGCGGGCGGTGATCGGGCACCTCCAATTGACGAACAGCGACCGGCACGAGTACTTCGCCGCGGGTCGGCGGCCGGATCTCGAGGCGCGGGACAACTCGTTCGCCGTCCAGTTGCTGGCGCCGGGGGTGATGTTCCGGCGCGGTGTGTCGTTCGAGGTGATGCTGGAGGGGGCGGGCGGCGTCTGGGCTCCGGCCGGTCCGGCGGGCGTCGCCTCGTTCAGCCGGCTGAAGGAGGGGAGCTACGTGCTGCATGTGCGGCCGCGGCTCGGCGCGGAAACAGGCGCGGAGGCCACCCTGGTGTTCACGATCCGGCCGCCGTGGTTCCGGACGGGACTGGCATTCGCGTGCTTCGGTGCGATCCTGGTCGGGGTCGTGGCACTCTGTGCCTGGAGCTGGCTGCTCCTGACCCGGCGGGAACAGGTCCGGCTCGCCCACCTCGTGTCGGAGCGCACGGCCGAACTGCGCCGCAGCGAGGATCGCTACCGGAGGCTCAACGAGGAGCTGGAGCGGCGGGTCGATCTGCGCACGGCCGACCTGCACCGGGCCAACGACCTGCTGCGCGAGAGCAACCGGGAGCTCGAGTCCTTCTCCTACACGATCGCGCATGATCTGCGCGCCCCGTTGCGCAACATCAGCGGCTTCACGGAGCTGCTCCAGCGCCGCAGCGCCGAGCGGCTCGAGCCCGAGGGACGGCGCTATCTCGGCGTCGTGCTCCGGGAGACGAACCGGCTCAGCCAGCTCATCGACAGCCTTCTGGCGTTCGCCCGGATCGGCCGCATCGAGCTGAAACGGACGTGGATCGATCCGCGCGCGGTGGTGGAGGCGGTCGTGCAGGAACTCGCCCCGGACTTCGAGGAGCGCGCGATCGAGTGGCGCATCCACGACATGCCGCCGCTCGAAGGCGATCCGACGCTGATCCGGCAGGTGTACGCCAACCTGATCAACAACGCGGTGAAGTTCACCCGCGACCGGAAGCCCGCGATCATCGAGATCGGCGCGGTGGTGGCCCCGGGGGCGGGGGGTGAGACCGAGTACTTCATCCGCGACAACGGCATCGGCTTCGACCCGAAGTATGCGGCGAAATTGTTCGGCGTGTTCGAGCGGCTGCACACCCAGCGGCAGTACGAGGGCATCGGCATCGGCCTGGCCACGGTGCACCGGATCATCACCCTGCACGGCGGTCGGATCTGGGCCGAGGGGCGGAGCGGGGAGGGCGCGAAGTTCTCGTTCGTCCTGCCGGTGTCGTCGCTCGGCGGCCGAGTGGCGGACAAGGCAGTGGCGTAAGGCGGACTAGAGGCTGAGGCGCTCGCGGAACACGAGGGCCTGGCGGCGGGAGAATTCGATCTCCCGCCCGCCCTTGAGCACGACCCGGAGGCCGCGACCGAACCACTCGCCGACGGACTCGATCATGGTGAGATTGACCAGCTGGGAACGGTTGGCGCGGATGAACAGGCGGGGCGGGAGACGCTCCTCCATGGCGTTGAGCGTGCGCGGCTGGATGGCGGTGTCGTCGCCGAAGTGGATGCGGGTCTGGTTCCCCTCGGCCTCGACGAGGACGAAGGAGCGGACGGGGACGAACCAGCACCGGTTGCCGGAGCGGAGAAAGACCTGGTCGGTATCGGCGAGCGGGTTGCCGGCGGTGGGGGCCGGCGTATCCGTGAAGCGGGATCCGGCCTTGATCAGCGCCGTGGCGAGGCGCGGGGCGGAGACGGGCTTGAGCAGGTAGTCGAGCGAGTTGACGTCGAAGGCGCGGACGGCGTGCTCGCTGAAGGCGGTCGTGAAGACGACGAGCGGGTGCGGGGGCGGCAACGACTCGAGCAGATCGAAGCCGGTGCCGCCGGGCATCTGGACGTCGAGGAAGAGCAGGTCGGGGCGGTGGGTGACGAAGAGCCGCTCCGCCTCGAGGATGTTGCCGGCCTCGCCGACGACCTCGACCGTGGAATGCTCCTCAAGGAGACTGCGGAGTTCGCGGCGTGCGTGGCGTTCGTCATCGACGATCAGGGCTTTCATGGGACGGAGGGACGATGGGGCGGCGGTGTTGGGTGCGGCGGAGAACTCGGTTCCAGGACAAGCGACGCCGACGGCTCAGCCGGACCGCTGCATCTCCGCGGGTGGAGCTGGCATCCAGTGTTCGGAGTAGACGATGGTGCGCTCGGCGTGGCCGCGGGGCGGCAGGTCGACCGAGGCGGACCAGAAGGTGAGCCGCTCGCGCTCCTCGACGAGAAGCCAGCGCGCCGCCCCATCCACGCGATAGCGGCGGCTGCCGACGGCCGCGGCGGTGGTGATCCCGGGCTCCCCGCAGGGGAAGCCGCGGGCGTGGTAGTCGATGCGTTTGGCGTAGCCGCGGCGGACGTCGATCCAGACGGTGAACTCGAACTCCAGTCCGCCGGCCTGGCGGTTGGTGGCGTAGACGGTGCAGCGCTCGTCATCGAGCGAGGCCTGCGAAACCCGGCGGATTTGGCGCGGATCGCCGGACTGCAGCGGGAGGCAGCCCCGCACGGCGTCCTGCAGTTGGTCGAGCAGCCGGTGCGAGTGCAGGGCGAGCGGCTCCGGGCGGGTGTGCACCGGGGTGCCGGGTTTGGCGACACGGCTGGCGGTGGCACGACCGAAGCGGTCCGGGGTGATCCGGATTGCGAAGCGGGCGTGCTGGTCGGTGGTGGGCGGAATCGCGCCGAAGCACTCGGCGACTTCGGTGTACCCGGGGACCAGAGGCGCATCCTTCTCGGCCCAGCAACAGGCGTGGTGCCAGAGCAGCTGTTCGGCGGCGGGCAGTTCGACGCCACCCGCGGCCGCCGGCCCGATGTCGGGTCGGACCTTGGACGGCGAAGAAGCATGTGACGCGGGCATGGTGGAGGGCGGCTGGTTCTTGATTGGACCATCATTGCACAGGCGCCGTCGCCCGTCCCGATCGCGTTTGCCAGCGGTCCCGGGGAAAAGCGAACGGGACCGGAACAGGATGAACGGGGTTGTCGCCGGCGGCCGGCGTTGGCTGCGGCGGGAGGACCAGCGTGGCCGATCGCGGCGCCGCGCCCGGAACTCGGGTCCCTCCGGGAGACTCAGGACAACACCGGCGGCTGATCGTAGTTGGCCGTGCGCGCGAGCGTGGAGTGGTGGATGAGCCAGTAGATCGCGAGCGGCACCAAGCCGCCGAGAAGCACGGCGAAGGCCCAGACGAACTTGGGCGCGAAGCGGGCGGCCCCGGGGAGGCGGTCGCGTAGCACGCCAACGGACAGGATGAGATGGATGAGGGCCACTGCTGCGATCGACCAGGTGAACCAGGCCGGGAAATCGGAGGCCTCGTCGTCAGTGAACTCGGGACCGGTCTCGTCCAAAGTGCGTTGCGACTCGACCAAGGCCTCGTGTGACACGACGCGGATGATGTTGTCGTCCTCGAGGAAGGTGTAGCCGATCGGGGTGAGAATCTCCCGGAAGATCTGCCGCCACGTGACGTTGCGGAGTTTGATGCTCGAGCGTCTTCCCTTGAGATCCTCCGGTACGACGAGGTTCAGCTCGAACATGTCCGCGACCGCGCGGAGGATCACGGTGATTTCCTCGTTGGGGAAATCGAGGCTGATGCGTTCGGGCGGAGCCACCTGCTCGGTGGCAGGAGACTCCCCTGTGGGTGGCCTGTCCAAGACGTTCTCCGCAGCGACGCCGGCGGAGAAGAGCGCGAGCAGGGCGACGAGGGCGAAGAAGCGGCGCATCGGATCGTTGGCGTTCACCCGCGGCGTTTCCAGCGGTTGGTCTCCTTGAGCTCGATGGAGCGGGTCTCGATCAACACGCCGGCGAGGGCGGGGTGCTTGCGGAGCTGTTGGAAGTCGGCGGGGATGAGCTTCCAGTTCAGCGCACCGGCGGTCTCGGCGACGGCGAGGGTGTCGTCGGGGAAGAGCACGGCGACCTCGCTGCGGATGTCGCCGGTGGTCTTGAGGAGCATCTCGCGCAGTTGCCGCATGAAGTCGTCGTTGCGCGGGTCGTCGGGCCGGATCACCCAGGTGATCTTCTTGATGTTGTTCATCAGGTGCGGCTCGAGCGGGTAGCACTCCTTGACGTTGAGGCGGGCGCCGTCCTCGCTGCGGAGGATGGTGCCGAGCACGGCCACGGGTTTCTCGGCCTCGAGGTTCTTGGCGTAGAGCTCGTAGGCGTCGGCGTACATGTTCACCGGCACGTTGGCCGCGCGGGTGGCGACGACGAATGGCGACCAGGGGCGGTTGTCCTTCTTCGAAAGTTTTTTCTGGATGCCGCTGGCGATGCCGCAGAGGCGGAACTCGGTCTTGTCCGGGAGCGTGAGCAGCTCGTCCTCGCGGTGGCTGTTGAGCGCCTCGGCCAGGCCGGAGAAGGCGGCAAGCGGGTGGCCGGAGACGTAGAAGCCGAGGAGTTCCTTCTCGGCGCGGAGCTTCTCGGCCTCGGGGAAGTCGGGGACGTTGGTGGCGACGACGCTGCCGGCGGAGCGGTTGTCGCCCTTACCGTCGTCGGTCTGGAGCATGTCGAACATCGAGGCCTGGCCGGCGGCGGCGTCGCGCTGGCTGGAGGCGGCGGCGGAGATGGCGGCGTCGATGGAGGCGAAGAGGGCGCCGCGGTGCTCGGGGCCGAAATCGAAGGCGCCGGTCTTCACGAGGCACTCGAGGACGCGCTTGTTGACGGCCTTGGTGTCGACGCGGCGCATGAAGTCGTCGAAGTTCTTGAACGGGCCGTTGGCGTCGCGCTCGGCGATGATGCGCTGGGAGGCGCCTTCGCCCACGCCCTTGATGCCGGCGAGGCCGAAGCGGATCTTGTCGCCGACGGGGGTGAAGTTCTCGCGGGACTCGTTGATGTCGGGTCCGAGGACGGTGAGCCCCATGC
>JAEXPG010000246.1 GCA_023447015.1 Verrucomicrobiota bacterium | reverse complement strand
GCTCAACCTCGTCGAGGAGATGTCCATCGCCTCCGGCGTGCCCATGCCCGCCGTCTTCATCCTCGACGACGAGCCCGGCCTCAACGCCTTCGCCGCCGGCTTCACCCCGAGCGACGCCGCCATCGCCGTCACGCGCGGATCGCTCGAACTCCTCACGCGCGACGAGTTGCAGGGCGTGATCGCGCACGAGTTCAGCCACATCCTCAACGGCGACATGCGGCTCAACCTCCGCCTCGTCGGCGTGCTGTTCGGCATCCTCATGCTGGCGATGATCGGCCGCGGCATTCTCCGTTCGTTGGGCAATTCCCGTTCCTCCCGTCGCGAAAAGGGCGGCGGTGGCCTCGTCGCCGCGGCCATCGCCACAGGGCTCGCGCTCCTGATCATCGGCTACATCGGCTACTTTTTCGGCCGGCTCATCCAGGCGGCCGTCTCCCGCCAGCGGGAGTTCCTCGCCGACGCCGCGGCGGTGCAGTTCACCCGCAACCCCGCCGGCATCGGCGGCGCGCTCCGCAAGATCGGCGCCCACACCCTCGGCTCCGGCATCGCCGCCGACAACGCCGTCCAGTTCCGCCACTTCTTCTTCGCCCAGGCCTTCAGCGGCGCCTTCTCGCTCTTCGCCACCCACCCGCCGCTTGAGCAGCGCATCCGCGCCCTCGATCCGCAGTGGGACGGCCAGTATCCCGCCCCGGCGCCGCTGCCCGTGGACGAGACCATTGCTCCGGCCCTCCGCCCGCGCCGGCCCGCCCGCGCCGTGCCGGCCCCCGGACTGGCGGACGACAATCAACCGCACCGCGCCTTCGTCCCGGCGCCGGCCGCGGCAGGATTGGCGACCGCCGCGCTCCTCACCTCGGTCGGCACCACCAGCCCCGCCCACCTCGACCGCGCCCGCCAGCTCCTCGCCGCGATCCCGCCGCGCCTCGCCGCCGCCGCCCACACCCCGGGCGAGGTACTCTTCGTCGTCTTCACCCTGCTCCTCACCACGGAGCCGGAAACCAGGGCCCGCCAGCTGGAGACAATCCGTATCCGCCATGGCGCGCCATTCGCCGACGCCTTCGCCGCCTTCACGCCGCAGGCGGGTACACTCGCGCCGGAGCTGCGCCTCCCGCTGCTCAACCTCGCCCTGCCCGCCCTTCGCGCGCTCCCTCCCGCCGATGTCGTCGCGGCCATCGACACCACCGCGCACCTCATCGCCGCCGACGGCGAAGTCACCCTCTTCGAGTTCATGGTCGAGAAGGCGCTCGACCGCCATGTCGCCGGCCCCGCCCGCGGGCGCCGCCCGGGCGTCGTGAACTACTACTCCTTCGGCGGCCTCTCCACGGAGATCGGCGTCCTGCTCTCCGCCCTCGCCCGAGCCGGTTCCGACTCCGCTGCGGAGACCGCCCGCGCCTTCGCCGCCGCCGCCGCCCGTATCCCCGCGCTCGCCGGCCAGCTCCAGCTGCTCCCCGCCGACGCCTGCGGACTCGACGCGATCAGCACCGCCCTCGACAAGCTCGTCCAGTCCTCTCCCGCGATCCGCAAGGTCCTCCTCCTAGCCGGCGCCGAAGCCGTCGCCGCCGACGGCACCGTCGAACCCGACGAAGCCGAACTCCTCCGCGCCGTCGCCGACGCCCTCGACTGCCCCATCCCGCCCCTGCTCGGCTCCGCCCCCTTGTGAAGGACTTCTTCGAACACCAGGCCGCCGCCCGCCGCCGCACCGCGTTGCTGGTGTTCTATTTCGGCATCGCCGTCGTCCTGATCGTCGTCGCGTTCAACCTCGTCACCGCCGCCACCCTCGCGCGGCTCGAAGCCATCGATGCGCGGCAGGAGCGAACCTCCGTCGACCGCTACCGTTCCGGTTATTTTCCCCGCCAATCCGAGCCCGAGGGATTGCCGGGACTCCTGAGCTGGAGCCCCGAGCTCGTCGCTTGGACGACGGGTATCATCCTCGCGTTGATCGGCGGTGGCGCCCTCCACCGCTGGCTGAGCCTGCGCGAGGGCGGCCGGGCGGTCGTTCACCTCATCGGCGGCCGGGAGCTGTCGCCCGGCACTTCCGATCTGGAGGAGCGGCGTCTCCTCAACATCGTCGAGGAGCTCTCCATCGCCTCCGGCGTGCCGCAGCCGGCGGTCTTCGTGCTCGACGGCGAGCGGGGCATCAACGCCTTCGTCGCCGGCTTCACCCCGAGCGACGCCGCCATCGCGATCACCCGCAGGGCGCTCGACACGCTCTCACGCGACGAGCTGCAAGGGGTCGTCGCGCACGAGTTCAGCCACCTGCTCAACGGCGACATGCGCCTCAACCTCCGCCTTGTGAGCGTCCTCTTCGGCATCCTGATGTTGGCGATGATCGGCCACAGTCTCCTGCACATGTTCGACGGCTATGCGAGGTCGAGCGCCCGGAAGGGCCGCGGCTTCTTCGTCGGCCTTCCGCTGCTGATCATCGGCTACGAGGGCTACTTTCTCGGCTGCCTCATCCAGGCGGCCGTTTCCCGCCAACGCGAGTTTCTCGCCGACGCCGCCGCGGTCCAGTTCACCCGCAATCCCGCCGGCATCGCCGGCGCACTGAAGAGAATCGGGGCTGCTCCGGCCGGTTCCAGGATCAAGGCCGAGAGCGCCATGCAATTCCGCCATATCTTCTTCGCCCAGGCGTTCAGCGGCGGCTTCGCGTTCTTCGCCACCCACCCGTCGCTGGCCAGGCGTATTCGCGCGATTGAGCCTCACTGGGACGGCCGCTTCCCGGCAATCCCCCTCGCCTCGCCGATGGACGACGGCGTTCAGCCACGCGGGACCACTCCACCGCCGTCGCTCGCCATCCAAGCCGCCGACTTTCTTGCCTTCGTCGGCGCGCCGACCGCGGCCCACCTCGACCGTGCGCGCGACCTCCTCGCCACGATCCCGCCACGTCTCGCCACCGCAGCCCGCAGTCCCGCCGAGGCGCTGTCAGTCGTCTTCACACTCCTCCTGGCCGACGACCCTGCCATCCGGCACCAACAATTGGAGCTGGTCCGCATTCGCCACCACGCGCCATCCAGCGCAGCCGTCGACGCATTCGGCCCGATGACCGACGATCTCGCTCCGACGACCGACACCCTCGCCCGAGAATTGCGGTTCCCCCTCCTGAACCTCGCCCTGCCCGCACTCCGCGCCCTGCCCTCCGCCGACATCGACAGTGCCCTCGAGACCGTCCGCCTGCTCATCGCCGCCGACGGCGAAGTCACCCTCTTCGAATTCATGGTCGAGAAGGCGCTCGACCGCCATGTCGCCGGCCCCGCCCGCGGGCGCCGCCCGGGCGTCGTGAACTACTACTCCTTCGGCGGCCTCTCGGCGGAGATCGGCGTCCTGCTCTCCGCCCTCGCCCGCGCCGGTTCCGACTCCGCCGCGGAGACCGCCCGCGCCTTCGCCGCCGCCGCCGCCCGCATCCCCGCGCTCACCGGCCAGCTGCAACTGCTCCCCGCCGACGCCTGCGGACTCGACGCGATCAGCACCGCCCTCGACAAGCTCGTCCAGGCTTCTCCCGCGATCCGCAAGGTCCTCCTCCTGGCCGGCGCCGAAGCCGGCGCCGCCGACGGCACCGTCGAACCCGACGAGGCCGAACTCCTCCGCGCCGTCGCCGACGCCCTCGACTGCCCCATCCCGCCCCTGCTCGGCTAGACCCGACCTGACCATCACTGACCATGAACAAATCCCATATCCGCTCAGCCGTCATTGTGGTTCTTGGGTTTCTGGCCAACGGGCCAGTCACTGCGCACGGACTCGCAGCCGACCGGCAGCCCGCATCATCCTCTGCAGAAAGGACGCTGACCGGCACGCCGAGCGTCGCTGTCCCGGCGGACAAGGATGTCCGAGCGCGCGGGCCGATCGTCAATTGCTGGTACGCCGTGAGCCCGGATGGATCGCTTCGAGGGTACGTGTTCCAGGGTCCGACCGCCCGGAGCTACATTCCGCCATACCACGCAAAGATGCAGCTTACTATCGATGAGCTCGCCGCAGCACTGTTTGCGCACTACCGCAGTTTCGTTCTTCGGCCGTATTACGACGGCAACCGGGAGGAGAAGACAGTGCGACCGCTCTCTGAAGACGAGATCCGACGTCTTTCCGAACTGCTCCCCTTCGCCCAGGTGGAGAAACGGGACCAAGTCGATCGCTGATCGACGGAGCACCTTCACCTTCGCCCCCTCGTGATGGACTTCTTCGCCCAACAAGCCGACGCCCGCAGCCGCTCCGCGCGGCTGCTGATCGCCTACCTCGCCGCGATCCTCCTCTTCACCGCCGCGCTCGGCGCCCTGCCGGCACTGCTGCAGTGCCTCTGGTCGGCCGCCACCGGAGGCGGCCTCCTTTGGGTGTGGGACTGGCGCGTCTTCTCCATGATCGCCGGCGGCGCCGGCTTCCTCCTCGCCGCGGGGACCGCGATCGAGTGGATCAACCTGACCGACGGCGGGGCCGCGATCGCGACGCGCCTCGGCGCCGAGCCCCTGCCCGCCGCCAAGCGCGACGAAGCCGCGCTCCGCCTGCGCAACGTCGTCGACGAGATGGCCATCGCCTCCGGCCGCCCCGCCCCCCGCGTCTTCGTCCTGCGCCACGAGAATGCGATCAACGCCCTCACCGTCGGCAACCACGCCAACGACGCCGTGCTCGTCGTCACCCGCGGCTGCCTCGACCGCCTCGACCGCGACGAACTCCAGGCCGTCGTCGCCCATGAGTTCAGCCACCTCCTCCACGGCGACACCGTGCTCGACGGCCGCCTGGTCGCACTCCTCGCCGGCTTGCTGCTCATCCCCGAGGTCGGGGTCGACCTCCTCCGCGCCGGTTGGTCCGAGGGCACCGATCCGCGCACCCGCCAACCCACCGCCGGCCCCACGCCGCTGCTCGTGCTTGCGCCGCTGGGCCTGCTCATCGTCGCCGTCGGCTACGGCGGTTTCCTCGTCGCCCGGGCCCTCCAGGCTGCCGCCGCCCGCCAACGCGAGTTCCTCGCCGACGCCTCCGCCGTGCAGTTCACCCGTAATCCCGCGGGGCTGGCCGGTGCGCTCCGCCAGATCGCCGCCGCGCCGCACGAGCGCCTCGGCGGTCCCGCCGCCGCCGCCAAGCTCGGGCACCTCCACTTCGCCGCCGTCCGCCGGTCGCCGCTCGTCGACTGGTTCTCCACCCACCCGTCCATCACCGCCCGCCTCGCCGCGCTCGACGCGCCCCCGGCGCCCGCCACCCCCGCGAAACC
>JAEXPG010000239.1 GCA_023447015.1 Verrucomicrobiota bacterium | reverse complement strand
CGTTTCGCGTGAGGTCCGGATTGACCAGGAACTTGAACTTCACCCGGTAGCGCAGCACCTCCGTGATCGGCGCGCCCTGGAACGCGCCGACGCGGATCAACTGGACGTCCGCCGCGGTGTAGAAGGTATTGTCCCGCGTACTCAAAACTTCGGGAATTCCGACCTCCACCTTTTGGTGCAGCGACTTTGCCTCGTACTCCGACTTCGTCTTGTTGAAGACGCTTTGCGCCGCTTCGGCAGCCTCGCGCAGGAAGAGCTGCTTGAACAACTCGGGGTTGTCCAAGCCCTGCGGGTTGCGTTCGAAGAGCGCCTTGCAGGCGAGCTTGGTCTGCATCGCGTGAAGTTCGGTCGCGCGCTGGATGTCCACGACCGGTGACACGTAGTACGTGCCGAGACTGTCGATCATCACGACCTCGCGCTGGCGAGTGAGCTTTTCGACGAGTTGCTGACGGTCCCACGCCGCCCACACCCACGCCGACACCGCGATCAGGAACCAAATCAAGGACTGGCGGCGCTGACGGTCGAAGACCGCCAGAATCGCCGACTTCGGTTTCCCGAAGGATGGCGTGGCCGCGGAGACGTGGGGTGCTGCGGTGTCGGTGTTGGCTCCCATGGCGGCTATTTCCGGGGAGGCTGGTTCTTCGCCGGCGGCGGGGGCGTGGTCGGCCGGGCGACGTCTTCGTCGCGCATGAGCTCGACGAGAGCCTGCGTGGCTTTCTGTTTTGCTGCGGTACTCCGACGAACAGATTTCGTGGAGTCCTCCAGCGCGTTGATCGATCTGCGACTGAGGTTAAGCATGGCTATCGATGTCGATTGCGGCCCGGTTCGGGTCGTCGTTGTGCGGCTGTGAGTCAAATCCGCTCCGGCTTTGCCGCTGACGCCGGGCATATTCTGTAAAGACCGAGGCAAAGGCATCCGACGCCTCCGCGTTCTGCCGTTGTGCTGAGGCGGCCTCTTCCGACGCGGCAGCGTGCCGCCGCATCAGCTTGCCTGCGTAAAATCCGGCCATTCCTCGCGTCGCGGTGTTCGTCGCCTGTGCCGAGCCGCCGCCACGGACTGCTGATTCGGAACCGGCAGCGAGCACACCGGCCGCACCCGCGGCGATGACTGCCGGAGCGGCAGCCCCTCCGGTCGCGGCAGTGACGGCCGCGCCGACTCCGCCGGCGAACGCCGCCTGCGCGACGCCACCAACGCCTTGAGCGAACGCGGTCGCCGGGTTCATCCCCATGACCAGCACCTTTGTTGTGACCCACGGGGCCAGGACGGAGCTGAGCATCATCCAGGAGCCGATCAGCAGGACGGTCAGTGCCGGGGCGGCGAGTGCATTGCCGGCCGCGATCACCGGCATGAGATTGGCCACCGCTGCCGCCTGAAGCATCGCGTCGGTGACGACCGCCGCGATCACCCAGCCAAAGGGCCAGCACACGAGCGCGACCAGGCCGACGATGTACTTCTGAGCAACGCCCGCCATCGAGCGCAGCATGAAGAACGAGAGGAAGATCGGGCTCAGTGCCCAGCCGGCGGTCAGCAGAATGTCGCCGACCAACTTCACGACATATTGGACACCCCAGGACATCCAGCCGAACAACCAGAGGAAGGCGTAGCAGAACGCGGTGCCGATGGATTCGGTGCCCCAGATGATGTCCCAGACGCTCGTGTCCGGATCGGTCGGTGCTTTCCCGGCGATGAACTGGACGAACCGTTCGTCCACCGCCGTCGGGTCGGTGCCCATCATGGCACTGAATGCCATCACCACGTCGTTGAGACGCATCAGCCACTCGCGGAGGAAGACGGTGCTGATCCCAATCAGGAACACTTTTGCGAGGAGCCAGATGAACGTCGACCCGTCGGGTCGGCCGCGGACGATCTGGAAAACGAGCCCGGCTGCGACGACGGTGCTCCCGACATACGCACACCCGCCCCACAACGTGGACAGCCCATCGAAGTAGGAACTCGGCAGGATGATGCCAATCGGGAGCGACATGAGGACGCGGTTCAGGATTTCGACTTCGGCTGCTCCGTGGACGGCTCGGGTTTCTTCTCCGGTTCGTTCTTCTTGAAGAAGTCGCGCGATTGAAACGCTTTCGGCAGCGCCTGCATCTCCTTCTGCGCTGCCGCGGCGCGGGCTTTAGCTTCCGCCTCGGCCTTCGCCTTGCGCGCCTCCGCTTCGTGATCCGTGCACGCTGTCGCCAGCAATGCAACCAGAGTGATCCCAACCACCACAGTTGTTTTCATAAGCGCGGTTTCGCTAGATTTGCGTCCGGACATTTCAACTCCGTCTTCGAGGTCACCGACTTAATGACCGTTCTGTTACGTACTGGAGCAGGCACTCGTAGGAGGGCTTGAAGGCCGAGGAGACTTTTTTTACCTCCTGCTGGGCCAGCTTCCGCCGCGCCTCGGCTTCGGCCTCGTTCTGGGCGGCGTTCATCGCTGTCGCCTCCGCCGCCTTCACCTGGACCTCGGCCGCGCTCAGCGAGACTTCGGAGTCGATGGCCGCCAGTTGCCCGTACTGGGCTTTCAGCACGGAATCGAGTTTCTGCTGCTCGGCCTCCGTGTTAGCGGCCTGCAGGGCCTCGCTCGTTCGGGCGATGGCGCGCTTCAAATCCTCGCGGCGTGTGAGCACATCGCTCTGCACCGCCTTGAACTCATCGACCGTGACCACGACATCGTGCGCCGGCTTGTAGACGCTGGCATCGCGCTCGATCACGCCACCGTCAAAATCCCGGAACTCCGGCGCGATCTCAATGAAGACGCCGCCACGGGTGTCGCCGAAGAGGCCTTGGCCGTTCACCTGGATGAGGCCATCCGCCCAAGACGTCATTTGCGTCGGCAGGTTAAGATCAGCCCGGAATTCGGAGAAGCCGACAAGGTCCTTCACCGTGGACATGTCCCCGAGGCGCTTCAGTTGCATCTCGTACTGACGGATCTGTTGCACCTGATTGCTGATCTGCGTCGCTTGCTGGGCGATTTGCTTGGTGAGCGCCGAGTAGTTCACGACGCTTTGCTTTAGCCCCGCGACGTCGATCACCGCCCACTGCGCCTGGCAGCACGCGGCACCGGTCGAGAGAAGGAAGGCGAGGGTGATGGGCGCTCTCATGATTCCTCCTTGGGCATGACCACGCGGATGACACGCCTGGTCGGTTCGCGACGGACTCCGTCGCGGTCGCTCTGGGGAACGTCGATCTCGTAGTAGGTCTCCTCGTAACCGTCGTCGGCCTTCGGTCGCTGGTT
>JAEXPG010000207.1 GCA_023447015.1 Verrucomicrobiota bacterium | reverse complement strand
ACGAAGCCGTCGGTGTCGCGCCCGCGCACGTTGACGAGGATCGCCACGCGCCGCTGCGTGTCCTCGCGGGCGATCAGACCCACGCGGTCGGCGACGGCGATGTCCGCGATCCGCCCGAGCGGCACCTGCACGCCGTCGTTCTCCGCCGTGCGCACGGGCAACTCGCGCAACGCCGCGAGATCGAGCCGCGCGGCCTCGGGGAGCCGCACCACGACATCGAACCGCCGGCTGCCCTCGACCAGCGCGCCGGCCTCCTCGCCGGCGAGCGCGGTGGCAACGACGGCGTTGATCTCGTCGGCGTGGAGATTGAGCCGGCGGAGCGCGTCGCGCTTCGGCGTGATCTCCAGCATCGGCAGCCGCCCGAGCGCGTCGAACTCCACGTCGGCCCCGCCAGGGATCGTGCGCAGCACGTCGCGGCATTCGACGGCGAGGCGCTCCAGCTCGGCGAAGTCGTCGCCGTAGATCTTCAGCGCGAGGTCGGCGCGCGCACCGGCCATCATCTCGTTGAAACGGAGCTGCACCGGCTGCGTGAACATGTGCGCCTGGCCGGGGATCGTCGCCGCGAGCTCGCGACGCATGAGCTCGACCAGCTCGGCCTTCGTGATCCGGCGGCCGTCGACCTCGCGCCACTCCGCGCGCGGCCGGAGCCGCACATAGGTGTCGGAGGTGTTCGGCCCCATCGGGTCCATCGCGATCTCGGCGGTGCCGAGGCGGGCGAAGATGCCGGCAACCTCCGGAAACTTCGCAAGCAGCAGGCGCTCGGTGCGCTTCTGGAACTCGAGCGAGTCGGCGAGCCCCACGCTGTTGCCGCGGATCATCTGGATCGCAAGCGCGCCCTCATCGCGCTGCGGCTGAACCTCCGCGCCCAGCCCGGCGAAACGCCAGCCGGCGAACGCGAACAGCGCCACCGCCGCGGCGACCACCACCGCGCGCCGGCGCAACGCCCAGGCGAGCAGAGGCGTGTAGACCGCCTTCGCGGCGCGCACGATCCGGCCATCGTGTTCCTCGAGGCGGCCGCGGAGCAGCCACGAACAGAGGACCGGCATCAGCGTGAGCGCCAGCGCCAGCGCGCCGCCGAGCGCGAGCATCACCGCGATGGCCATCGGGCGGAACATCTTCCCCTCGATGCCGGTGAGCGCGAGCACCGGCGCGTACACGACGGTGATGATGAGCACGCCGAAGAACATCGACCGCGCCACCTCGCGCGCCGAGGTGCGCACCTCGCGGAGCCGCTCCTCGGCGGTGAGCGCGCGGCCGAGCGTGCGTTGGCGCTCGGCGAGATGACGGAGGATGTTCTCCACCATCACCACCGCGCCGTCGACGATCAGGCCGAAGTCGATCGCGCCAAGGCTCATCAGGTTGGCGCTCCACTTTCCTTGGACGAGCCCGGTGAGCAGGAAGAGGAACGAGAGCGGGATCGCCAGCGCCACGATCGCCGCCGCGCGCCAGTTGCCGAGCACGGCGAACAGGATCGCCGCCACGAGCACCGCACCCTCGAAGAGGTTCGCCCGCACGGTGGCGATGGTGGCGTTCACGAGGTCCGAGCGGTTGTAGACGACGCGAATCTCCATTCCCGGCGGCAACTTCCCCTCGATCGCGCGCAACCGCTCGACGGCCGCCTCGGCCACGAGCCGGCTGTTCTCGCCGGCGAGCATGATCGCCGCACCGGTGACCGACTCCTCGCCGTCCTCGGTCGACGCGCCCGTGCGCACCGCCGCGCCGATGCCGACCGTCGCGAGGTCGCCAAGCAGGATCGGCTCCGCGGCGGCGGCGAACTTCACCGGCAACCGCGCAAGGTCTGCGGCGGTCTTCGCGCGGGTGTCGGCGCGCACGACCACGGCCTCGCCGCCGAGCTCGAGCACGCCGCCGCCGGTGTTCTCCGTGCTCTTGCGCACGGCGTCGACCAGCTGCGAGAACGCGACGCCCGCCGCGGCGAGCTTCGCCGGATCGGGCTCGACCACGATCTGCTTCTCGTAACCGCCTATCGCATTCACCTCCGCCAGCCCCGGCGTGGCGCGCAGGAGCGGTTTCACGAGGTAGTCGTGCGTGAGCCGCAGCTCGCGCAGCTGCGCGGCGCGGTCGGCGGGTTTCGCCGTGGCATCGGCGCGGTAGCGCACCGTGTAGTACACGATCTCGCCGAGACCGGTGGCGATCGGCGCGAGCGTGGGCGAGACGTCGGCCGGGAGCGCAGCGCGGGCGCGGGCGAGCCGCTCGTTCACGAGCTGCCGGAGCAGGTAGAGGTTGGACCCGTCGCGGAAGTTCATCGTGACCTGCGAGAGGCCGAACTTCGAGAGCGAGCGCAGTTGCACCATTCCGGGCAGGCCGGCCATCTCCATCTCGATGGGCGCGGTGACGAGCGTCTCGATCTCGTCGGGCGCGAGGCCGCCGACGGCGGTGTTGATCTGGACCTGGGGACTCGTGATGTCCGGCACGGCGTCGACAGTCACGTGGAACGCCGACCACACGCCGACCTCGACGAGCGCGAGCACGGCGACGACCACGAGGGCGCGGCGGCGCAGGGAGAAATCGATGAGTTCTTCCAACATGGTGGGAGCGGGCTCAGTGCCCGTGGGTGCAGCTCACGCCGCCGTTGACCGCCTGGATTTCCGCGAGCCACAACGCCCGCGCGCCTTGCGCGACCACCGTGTCGCCCTCGTAGAGTCCGTCGCGGATCTCGATCCAGCCACCGGCCGCGGCGCCGGTGCGCACCGGCGTGCGCAGGTACCAGCCGCCGTTGGCGACGAACACGAACTCGCCGCGCACCGTGCGCAGCAACGCCGACTCCGGAATCGCCGGAGCTCCGGCCGCTCCGGGCAGATCGCGCATAGCGACCTCCGCCGTGGCGAGCCCGATGAACTGCACCGCCGTGGCGCCGAGCTGCAGGCCGCGCCCGGCCTTGAAGAGCACCGCGGGCGCCGCCTCCGCGGCATGATCGTGGCCGTCGCCGGCACCATGATCGGCGGATTCGGGTTGCGAGCCGCAGCCGGCAAGCAGCGTGGCGGTGATCAAACCGATCAGCGCATGCGGTTGCGGGGGTGGTTGACCCCGGCAGCCGGCTTCACCGAAGCCGGCTACAGTCGGAGATGTGGCAACCGGAGAAAGTCGCGTCGGCTTCATGGCGCAAGGCGCACGGCGCCGAAGTCGAGACCGGTGAGGAGTTGGAGGCGCAGGCCGGCGGCGAGCGCCTCGGCCTCGGTGTCGAGCAACGCCTCGACCGCCTCGAGGTACGCGTTCTGGAGTTCGAGGTACGTGCCGAGCGGTACGGCGCCGAGCCGGTAATGTCGGTCCGCGGCGGCGGCGGACTCGCGAAACTTCGCGACCGTCTCCGGCGACCAGCGGCGGATCTCCGCGGTCTTCGCAGCGAAGGACTGCGCGGCGAGCGTCACGTCGCGCTCGAGCTCGCGCTGCGCGGCCCGCACGGCGGCCT
>JAEXPG010000174.1 GCA_023447015.1 Verrucomicrobiota bacterium | reverse complement strand
GGCTCTGACCCGAAGGCACGGTCGGACTAGCGACGGGCGGCCGGCTCCGGGCCCACCCGACTGCGCTCAGGTTCGGACCTCGCCGAACGGACCGGAGCCGGAACTTCCGGCGGCGGCCGCGTCTGGGCCGAGCCCGCCAACCGATTGAGCTCAGCGACGGCACCGACCAACGCCACCGCCTGCCGGTCCAGTTCCTGCGTCGAGGCAGCGGTCTCCTCGGCACTGGCCGCGTTGCCCTGGGTCACCTTGTCCATCTGCGACATCGCGGAGTTCAGCTGACCGAGACTGCCGCTCTGCTCATTGCTGGCGGTGGCGATCTCGTTGATGAGTTCGTCGGTCCGCCGCACCCGGGTAACGATCTCCTCGAGGGAGCGTCCCACCTTGTCGCTGATCCGCACGCCCTCGCCGGTGCGATGCACGGCCTCCTCGATCTTGGCGGCGGTCTCACGGGCGGCGACGGCGCTGCGCTGCGCGAGGTTGCGCACCTCCTCGGCGACAACGGCAAATCCCGCACCGGCTTCGCCGGCCCGGGCGGCCTCGACGGCGGCGTTGAGCGCGAGGATGTTCGTTTGAAATGCGATCTCGTCGATCGTCTTGATGATCGAGGCGATCTGGTCGGACGACGCCTTGATCGCGGCCACCGCGGTCGTCATCGCCTTCATGTCCTCGTGGCCAGTCTCGGCCACGGCGCGGGTTTCCCGCACGATCTCGCGGGCGTGGCCCGCATTGTCCGCATTGCGCCGGGTCATCCCGGAAATCTCCTCCAGTGCGGCGCTGGTCTCCTCGAGCGACGCCGCCTGTTGGCTCGCGCCGTCGGCGAGCAGTTTGCTCGTGTCGCCGAGTTCGCGCAGCGTCACCTCAAGATGCCCGCTCATGCTCGCGAGCACACCGGCGGTGTCGGCCAACCGCCCGGCGATCATGCGCCGCAGAAAGACGCCAAAGCCGACCAACCCGAGAAGCGCGACGATGGAAAGGACGGTGATCGTCGAATTCGTGCGATGCAGCGCCGCGCGCTCGGCGGCGAGTCGCCGCCCCATCGCGGCTTGATTCTCCCGCAGGTCCGCCTCAAACGCCTGGTCCAACGCCGCCACCGCCGGAGTGACCTCCTGGAGCATGAGTTCCGAAGCGCGGCCGTTGTCGCCGAGCAGCACCGCTTCCGAGACCCGCGCCTCGCGACCATTCAGTTGCCGCCAGGCATCCTGGACCCGGGTGGAGAAGCTGGTGAACTCCTTGGACAACTCGGCATCAGCGGCCTTGCCCTTGGCCAGAAGCTGCTCGATCTCGTCGGGATCCCGGGAGCGAACCAGCCCCTGCGTCAGCGCGCGACCGGAGTCGACCCGGGCGCGCATGACGTTGGCCCGTTCGAAGAGCGCGACGATCTCCCGTTCGGCGACCTCCTGGCGAGCCAGCTGGCGCCGCGCCGTGAGCAGCAGCAGCGCGACAGCGGCCCCCATCACGACAGCGAACCCGATCACCAGCAGGGCGAGGAGTTGCGGCAGGCTTCTGGCTTGAGACATGGGAATTGGGAGGCGCGGGACAGGTCCCGGCCTCAGTTCTTCATCTTGGTGATGCTCAGGCCGACCACGAGGGAGCCGATCGGAGTCTCCCCATCGAGCACGGGGACCGACACCTGAACCTGTTGCAGACCGGTGGATTCATCGACCTCCACCTCACCCTGCCACGTCTTCCCCTGCATGGGCTGATCGTGCTTCGGCTTGCCCTTGTGCGACCAGTTGGAGGGCTTGGAGAGGAAGGCGACCTTGCTACCATCCGCGCCGGAAAGGAACGCCTCGGTCACCAAAGCCGACTTCTTCGCCTTGAGCGCTTCGCCCGCGGCATTCTTGGAGAACCCGCGCACGAGCGGATCGAGCAGCGTGAGCGACTTCCATTTCTCCTGCGTCATCGCCTGCGCCTCGGCCGGGGGCGCCACGTTGTAGCCTTTGACGGCGGCAACGATGGCGGCGTCAGCTGCCAGCGTCTTGGCCGCGGCGATCTCGGTGTCGATCTTGGCTTGGATCGCGGGCTCAATCTGCGCATGCAGGGTGGCGGTCGAGAAAGCGGCGACGCAGGCCGCGAGCAGGAGGTAGAATCCGGTTTTCATGAGTGACGCGAGGTGTTGGCTAAACGGCGGTGGCAACGGCAGGTGCGATCAGCCCCACCCACTCTCGCGCGGGCCGCATCGGGCCGGAGCATGATTTCGGTCGGGTACATCGCACCGTCCGGGGCAATCGGTTCGGACGGCAGGGAATTTAGGTGATTCCCCCCGAACCGCCACTCGCCCCCGGCCCACTGCGGAAAGCGCTCGCCTCCACCCTTGACGCGCCGCGGGGAGGCCGACACGTTGCGCCCCGCTTATCCACTGCCTGGTGGTGTAAGGGTAGCACAGGTGACTTTGACTCACCTAGTCCTGGTTCGAATCCAGGCCGGGCAGCCACTTGGGTTCGGCGCGACGGAGGTCGGGAGCGCGAGCGCCAAACCGTCGGCACCGGCAGTTGTTTTGTGCAGCCGGGCCGCTTCCGCACTCGACTGCTGGCCCCACATCAGCGTGCACCGGACTCCAACGAAACGCCCTCAACGTTTCTTGCCGAGCGCGATCAACACCCAGATCGAGAGGCCGACCAGCACCAGCAGCCACCAATGGTATCGGATCTCCCGCAACAGCCGTTCCAGGCCATCGAGCACGCGGGGCAGCATCACCACGGCACCGGCGACGATCACACCGATGGCGAGGAGGCGCACGGCAAGGCGGGTCTGGCGGTTCATCGGCGGGAAGCGAAGGCATCCGGCCGATCGTCCGCGAGGGAAAAAACCCCGGACGCCCCCCCCGATTCGCCCCCATGGCGGCGCGTGCCGCCCCATCCTCCACGTATCACCGGTTCCGTTATCCTGCCCGACCGGCGGGGCCGCGGACCGCAGACCGGGATTGCCAGGCGACGCCCGCCGGGCAAGATCGCCCGCCTCGTGGAGTTCGCGAAACACCTGCTCGTGGATGGCTACAACATCGCCCACGCCTGGCCCGACCTGCGCCAGGTCCTGGCCCGGGAGGGACGCGATGTCGCCCGCGCCAAACTGGTCGAACGCGTGCGGATCCTCCACGACTTCGAACGCCTGCGCGTGAGCGTGGTGTTCGACGGACGCGGCGCCGACATCGCCATCGAGCGACCGACCCGGCACACGACCTTCTCCGTGCTCTACACCCCCGGCGGCATGACGGCCGACGACCTGATCGAACAGCTGGCCGCCCAAGCCGCGGAGCCCGCCGGAGTCTTCGTCGCCACCGCCGACCAGGCCGAACGCGACACGATCGAGGCGGCCGGCGCCCGGGCGCTCTCGCCCGAGCAACTCGCCGAGTGGATCGCACGCGCCGAGCGCGCCCAGAGCGAGGCGGTCGCGGCGCACCGGACGAGCACGGAACGACAGTGGCGGAAAGGCGGCCACGGGTAACCGCGATCATGCGACGCGAGGCGGTCAGGCCGGCGGGCAGAGTCGAGGAGCTCCAGGGGCTCTACGGCCCGTATGCGTTCCCGGAGCGGCTGCTCCAGAAGATCTGGCTGCTCGGGTTGTTCGATACCCGCGGGGCGTGCCTCGCGGACGGACGCACGCTCGAGGTGCTCGCTCCAGGCCGCTGGAACCTGCTCGGCGGCCCGGATTTTCGCGGCGCCCGGCTGCGCATCGACGGTCGCGAGACGACGGGCGATGTCGAGGTGCACTTCCACGCCGTCGACTGGGCTCGCCACGGGCACGGCGGGGACCCGGCCTATGACGAGGTGGTCCTGCACGTGGTGCTGTTCGAGCCCCACCCCGGGGAGCCGCCGCCCCGGACAGCCGCGGGCCGCGAAATCGCGCAACTCGTCCTGTTGCCGTGGCTGCACTGCAACCTGGAGGAATTTGCCGCCGACGACGCCGTGGAAGCCCTCGCCCAACGCGACACGGTGCGGCTCGCCGAAGTACTCCTCGCGCTCGAGCCGGCTGACCGCACCGCCCGGCTGCACGAGGCCGCCGAGAAGCGCTGGAAACAGAAGATCCATTTCGCCGAAATCCGGATCGCGCGTCTGGGCTGGGAGGCCGCCTGCCACCACACCGCGCTGGAGATTCTCGGATACCGGTTCAATCGCGCGGCGATGCTTGCCGTGGCCGAGCAGTATCCGTTGGCGGCATGGCGCGCCGGGCTCGATGAGGCCGCAGCCCTGGCCGCCGGCGGCCAGTTGTGGCGCCGGCAGGGGGTACGACCCGCCAATTCGCCACGGAAGCGCCTTGAGCAGTACCGAAACTGGGTAGCCGCAGTGCCCGATTGGCCGCAACACTGGCTGCACTGGGCCGAGCCGGCAGACCTCGCCGTGCCGGACGACGCGTTCGCGAACATCGCGAAGACCCGCCGAAACCACGCCCTCGGAGATTGGCGAGCCCAGCTCGAAACCCGGATCGTCGGCCACGCCGTCGGCGGAGCGAGGCTCAACACGCTGATTGGAAACGGCCTGCTGCCCCTGCTGGCGGCGCAAACCGGCTGCCACGCCTTCGCCCGCTGGTATTGCGGCGAAGCTGGTGAGGTGCCGGACTCGGTCCTGAAGGCGTTGCGGTTGGCCGGCGTCTGCGGCCGGGGGGCGGCCCCCCGCCATGAGGGGGCCGCGCAAGGGATGTTGCAGCTGGCCTTGGAGCGCCCCGCGGGGTGGGAGTCATAGCAACCCCGACGCCCAACCACCGCCGCCGGACTCGGCTTCCCACCGAGGGAAAAATCGCGGGAACTCTTTTCGTCCGCCGGGGGCGCGGGGCTTGACATGCTTTTTTACCGTGGGATACGGTGCACGCCCCTACAGTTCTCACTTTCACCAGGTGGGCCCACCAGCCCGCCTTTTTTTTCCTTTC
>JAEXPG010000143.1 GCA_023447015.1 Verrucomicrobiota bacterium | reverse complement strand
GTTTCGCGGACCGGCCGAGGATCACGAAGATCGGTCGGGGCGGAATTCCGTCGGTCCCGCGGTCGAGATCCTCGTCGCGGTGGCGGCGGAGGGCGCGGGCCAGCGCGACGTCGAGCGAGAGGCCGCCCGCGGCGGGTATCTGGTGGTCCCAGTCGTCGGCACCGAGCGCGGGGAGTTGGCCGAGTGGTGTCAGTGTGGTGACGAGGTCGGCGATGTCGTGGTTGGCGATCGAGACCCGTGCCAGTCGGGCGCCGGGAAAACGGTTGCGGAGGTCCTTCGCCGCGGCGGCGAGATCGCCGGTGAAGGCGTTGTCGGCGGAACGGTCGACGATGAGATGGAGGTAAGGTTCGCGGTCGGTCGCCGGCAGGTGCAGCGCCTCAAGGCCGGTGGCGACCATACCGGTTTCGGTCGCCGCGAGGCGGGGCTGCAGGAGGTCGCCGAGGCGCGCGAGGACGGGGCCGGGATCGACTTCGGGCGCGGCGAAGTCGGCCTCGGTGAGAGGGTGCGGAACGAGGAGGTCGAACTCGACGACCACGGGTTTGCCGGCTTCGACGGGGAAGACGCGGAGTTCGAGTTCCGTGGGCGAGGTGCAGACGAGCAGGCCTGGGTCGCGGCGTTCGGCGTCGCGGATCATGTTGTAGACCCAGGTCGCGGTCTTCCGTTCGACGATCCGGCCGGGCACGGGCGTGCCATTGATGTGGAGACGGAAGCCGTTTACGAAGACTCCGGCGGGGAGCGGCAGCGCCTGCACGTACTCGGCGGGAGCGAAGGTCTCGGTGCCGTTGTGGGCCAGGGTGAGGACGAACGTGACGGTCGTGGTGGCGGGGTCGACCGGCGTGGTCCGCAGCTCGAGCCGGCTGACCTCGACGGTGTGCGGCATCTGGGCGGCGCGGGGGGCGCGGTGGCGGCCCCGGTTGCCGCGGATGTTGCCGAACGGATTGCGGCTGCCGCGCACCGGGTCGGCGTTTTCCATGGCGCCGACTTGGCCGAGGAACGTCCGTTCCAGTGTGGCGAGCTTGTCGTCGGGCAGGACGAGGTTGTCGAAGACGAGCCAGGCGTAGAAGTCGGAGAGGAGCGGGTAATAGAGGCCGTTCTTGTAGTGCCGATGGCTGGCGAGCGCGCGGCGGAGGTTGATCCGGTTGCCGGGGTAACGGCACTCCCCGTTGTCGATCGTCGGCGCGTATACGTAATCGAGCGCGGCGTGGAGGGCGGCGCGGTCGGCGAGGCTGCGGGCGACGAAGACACCAGGCAGGAGCAGGGCGCAGAGCGCACCGGCGAGCCCGAGCCGGAGGGGCCGGGCGGTGCCGGAGTGGGCGCGCAGCGACTTGTTGAGCAGGCCCAGGTGGAGGACGAAGAGGAACGTCGGCGCGAGCACGAGGAAGCCGAGCCCGAACACCAGGACCGCGAGAATCGAAAGCGGCGTGTACGGCAGGAAGACGAAGAAGAAATAGAGCGAGAACGGAAAGGTGGCGCAGAGCAGCAGGAAGCTCAGGCGCGGCCGGCGGGTGTGCTGCCAGGAGGCGAGGAGAAGGCCTCCCGCGTTGGCGAGCGTGAGCACGTAGACCTCCCAGGCCTGGAAATCGACGGGGAAGGGGATGCTCCGGTTGAACAGCAGGCCGCCCACGGGCAGGGCGAGGGCAAAGAGCGTGATCGCGATGCGTTCGCCGGCGGTGCCCCAGGCTGCGCTGCGGCGCACCACGAGCATCGTGAGCCGAATGATCCCGATGAACATGAGGATGCCGCAGGTGACGATGCTGACCGCCACCACATACCCGGCGACCGGGGCGATGAAACGGGTGTCGAAGAGCAGGGCGCCGAAAACATACAGCGTGATTGGTGCCCCGATCCCCAACCCGAGGCTGAGCGCGACGGCTTTGCCGGTGTTACGCACCGGTCGGCCGCAGGCCAGGCGCAGGATGCCGAGAAAGAGCGGCAGCATGGCGAACGTGAGCTGGCCGAAGACGAAACGTTCCTCCGGATAGATCCAGGCGGTGACCGAGCGTGGCAGCACTTCGTCGGTCCAAGCCAGTGCGAGCCAGAGGTAGGCGGTCTGCGCGACGAGCGGGACCAGCCCGTGCAGGAGGTGGAGGAGGAGGAGCCCGTCGGCGCGGAGCGGGCGCAGGCGCGAGAACCCGTAGAAGCCGAGCGCGGCGATCAAGTTGGCCAACCCGGCGAGGCCGAGGAGGTGGGCGTGGTGGCGCTGGGCGGCGTCCATGTTGCCCGCGATCAGTTCGTAGGCCTGGAGGTTGAGCAGCAGCAGCAGGGCGGCCGGCAGCGCCCAGAGCCAGAGGACGGCTCGCGGCTTGAGGAAGAAATCGGGCAGCAGCGGCGCAGGGGGCGGGGCGTCAGGCGGAGGAATGGGCGCGGGGGTGTCCATGGCGTTCAAACAGCAGGTGGATGGCGATCAGGGCGGGGAGAAACACCGCCACGCCGGTGAGCAGGTGGAGGTAGTGGGCGTAGGCGGCGGGAAACAGCGGGATGATCCAGCGGTGGGCCTGGGCGAGGGCGGCGATGCGCAAGGCGTTCACGGCGACGGCCAGCGGCAATGCCGCCGCCAGGGCGAGCGGTGCCGCCAACCCGGGCGGCCGGCCTTGGCGGGCGAGCCACCAGCCGGCGAGGGCGGCGACGATGAGGAAGTAGTCCGCCCCGCTGCAGGCCGCGCTGACGAGGACGGGGCTCGACGCAGCCGGCAGCTGCCAGCCGGTGTCGGAGGGGATGACGGGGGAGCCGGTCAGCAGTCCGGCGAGTTCGGCGGCAGCCCGGGCGAAGAACCCGATCTCGAGCTCGGGCCAGCGAAGCAACGCGACCCAGCCGGTGCCGGCGGCCAGCAGCGCGGCCGAAGCCGCCCGGAGTTCGGAGCGCACCGGTGGCGGCTCATCGGTGGTGCTTGTCGCGCGGAAGACCCTGTCCATGCCGCGATGATGGACTCCGAAGTCGCGGAGAGTATGAACATTGGGCGAAGACTTGATGAAAACGGCCGGCCGCAGCGGTGCGGGCGGGCCGGACCGGGGCGAATGTTCAATCGTCAGCTTTTCGTTAACCCGTGCGGAGGTGAGATTCGACTGGTCGGCCGGTGTCGGATTTGCACGCTGGTCCCACCCCTCCCCCCACACAATGTCCCTTCTTGCCCACGATGGGTTCTATTAAAGCGCTTTGTCTCGTCGCCGTAATGGCGGGGGTCGGCCACATGTCGGCCGCGGAGGTGGCGGGGGTGTCGCAGGCGCCGGAGGATCCGCTCATCCTTTCGGTTTCGCAGGCGAGCAACGGTTTCGCCGCCGACCTGTTCGCGCAGCTTCGCAGGCAGCCGGGCAACATCTCGTTCGCTCCGCTCAGTCTCTCGCAGTCGCTGTTGCCGATCCTGGCGGGAACGCAGGGGCAGACCGGCGAGGAACTCGCGAAGGTGCTGCGGCTTACCGTACCGGTGAAGGAGGCGGCAGATGGTTACGCCACGCTGTTCCGGCGGCTCCAGCGCGCGGCGGGCGGCTCGGCCCGCCTCGATTTCGCCAAGGCCCTTTGGGTGCAGCAGTGGAACTCGGTCAACCCCGACTACGTGGAGTTGCTCCGGCAGCATTGCCGCAGCGAGCTGCGCGTGATCGATTTCGCCCGCGGCGAACACGCCGCCCATTGGATCAACCGCTGGGTATCGGATGCCACGGACGATCGCATCCCGGCCATCGCCGAGGCGAAGAGCTTCGAACCGGAGACCTGTCTGCTGGTCGGCAATGCCGTCTTTTTCCGGGTGGATTGGAAGGACGACTTCGATCCGGCGCAGACGGCGCCCGCGCCGTTCCACATTCCCGCCGAACCGGTTGCGGTTTCCGCGCCGGCACCCGCCGCGAATCCGGCAGTTGTCGCACCACCGCCTGCTCCTGCTTCCCAGCCTGCGGCTTCGAATCCGCCGGCCCCCGCCACTCCGGCGCCCGCGCCGACAGCAACCAATGCGGCGACGTCGCCCGCGATGGGGGCGTCGGCTCGTCCGGTGTCTGAGGCGACGGAGTCGGTGGCGCAGTCCGCCACCCCGGCACCGGCGCCGGTCACGATCGATGTCCCGACGATGCGTCGGGTGGCGCCGTTGCGCATGGTCGCGCAACCCGGGTGTCGCCTGCTGCAGCTGCCCTATCGTGGCGACCAATTCTCGCTCGTGGTTCTTCTTCCCGAGGCGAACACGCCCTTGGCGAAGATCGAGGAACATCTCACCTCCGAGAGTCTTGCGGAATACCTGCGCGCGGTGCGCGCGGCCGATCTGGCGCGCGTCGAGGTGCGCCTTCCGAAGTTCAAGTCGGAGCGTCCTGTGTTGCAGCTTGGCGCCGCCTTGAAGGCGCTCGGGGCGAAGACGGTCTTCGATCGCTCCGGGGCGGCCGACTTCGCCTCCTTCGGGTCGAATCTCGATGGAGCCCCGATCTACCTGTCCTCGATCAACCAGCTGGTGAAGCTGTCCGTCGACGAGCGCGGGGCTGAGGCCGGCGCTGCAACCGCGCCCGGCTCCGAGGTTCCGTACGATGTCCCGGTCGAGGCGCCTGCGCCCTTCCACGTGGATCGGCCGTTCCTGTTCTTCATCTGCGACAACCAGACCGGCAGCGTGCTCTTCATGGGCCGGATCGTGGATCCGCGGGCCGGCTGAGGCGCGACGGTCCAGCCGCGCGGCGAGGGGCGGTCGTCGGATCGCAGCCGCCTTGACCGGTGGCGTGATCCTGTGTGGGCACCGGTACTGATGCTGTTGGCGGTGAGGACGGTGGTGGCTGCGGGAGTGTCCGCGTGCACGCGATGAGGTTGATCGGGCGAGTTCCTGCAGGTGGATGACTCGATGTCGCTCGCGCCGAGAACGCGTTGGTGGGGAGCCTGCTTCGCAACAACCGGCTCGCCCGGCGCGGAACCTCCGCCCACGCTCGCGGCCGGAAACGAAATCCCAGCTCATGTTCAACGGAAAGAAAGTCGTGGTCGTCATGCCGGCGTACAACGCCGAGAAGACCCTGCGCGGCACCTATGACGAGGTGATGGCGCAGGGGGTGGTCGATCTGGTGATCCTCGTCGACGACGGCAGCCGCGATGGCACCGTCGCGCTGGCGCGCACGCTGCCGCACCTGCTGGTGCATGTCCATGCCCGCAACCAGGGCTATGGCGGCAACCAGAAGAGCTGCTACCGGCTCGCGTTGGAGCAGGGCGCCGAGATCGTGGTGATGGTCCACCCGGACTATCAATACACGCCGCTGCTGCTGCCCGCGATGGTCTCGATGATCGGCAACGGGCTCTACCATTTCGTGATGGGCTCGCGCATCCTTGGCGGCCACGCGTTGCGGGGCGGCATGCCGGCTTGGAAGTATGTGGCCAACCGCGGCCTGACGGCCGTGCAGAACCTCCTGCTCGGGGCGAAGCTCTCCGAGTACCACACCGGCTACCGGGCCTATTCGCGTGAGCTGCTTGAGCGCCTCGACTTTTCGGCGAGCTCCGACGACTTCGTCTTCGACAGCGAGTTCATCGCGCAGGCGCTCTGGCTCGGCTATCCGATCGCCGAGGTGAGCTGTCCGACCAAGTACTTTCCGGAGGCGTCCTCGATCAACTTCCGGCGCAGCGTCGTCTACGGGCTCGGCTGCCTGCGGGTGGCGTTGCGTTTCGCGTTGAGCCGCAAGCTCGGGCTGCCGAAGCCGGGGTTTCTGGCGGCGCTGGTCCGTTGAGGTCGGGCGCTGCAAGGTCGCCGCGCTGGATCGGTGTCCGTACCGAGAATCCGAGGCTCCCGGCTGTGGCCGAAACGGTGGGGTTCTGATGGCGGGAGTCCCCGCGGGGTCATTCCTCAGCGAATTGGCCGACCAGCAGGCGGAATTCCTCCGCATGGGCTTGGACGATGCTCTCCGGCCCGGTCAGGCTGAAGGCAAGCAGCTTCCCCCGATGGATGAGGAACAGGCACAGTTGGCTGACCACGCCGGTCGGGAGCGACTTCACTTGGCAGAAGAGCTCGCGGGTCGGTTCGCCGAAGATGCTCGGGCCCTGCAAGGGGTCCTCGATGGTGCTGGTCTGCGCGATGATGCGGAACGCCGCCCCGTTCTGCTCCCGGAGTCCGTCGAGAAAACGTTCCCAGGTCTGGGCCGAGAGGTCCGGCATGAATTCGTCGCGGTTGAAGACCGTGACACCGAGGGTGAGGGGCTCGCTGGACTTCGCACTGAAGGCGATCGAGAAGCGCGACGGAGTTCGATTGAGCGGAAACCATCGGTCCGGGATATTGGTGGTCCACTTGAAGCCGGCGCCTTCAAGCATGCCGAAATCCATCGGGATCCGGTCGAAGAGTTTCTCCGCAACTGCATAGCGCAACGGGGGGCGGCCGGCCTCGGGCCAATAGATCGGCGCGAGTTTGGCCTCGTTTGCGGGCGGTTGGCTCGGGCTGGGTGCGGGCTGTGCAGAAGCGAGGGAGTCGATGCCGGCCAGCAGCAGCACGATGGCGGTCCGGGCTGGGGTCGGGGCGTGCGCGGGTTGTTTCATGGCGGATCAAGGGCTGGCTTGGGC
>JAEXPG010000069.1 GCA_023447015.1 Verrucomicrobiota bacterium | reverse complement strand
CGGCCGCGCCGCCTCGGCGAGATCTGCCCGCTCTCGATCCTTTTGGCCGACGACAACATCACCAACCAACGCGTCGCCCAGCTCATGCTCGGCAAGCTCGGCTTCACCGCGGAGACGGCGATGAACGGGCTCGGGGTCCTGGCGGCGCTCGAGCGCCGCAGCTTCGATGTGGTCTTCCTCGATATCCAGATGCCGGAGATGGACGGGCTCGAGGCGGCCCGCGCGATCCGGAAACGCTGGACGGGGCCGCGCCGGCCGCGGCTGGTGGCGATGACCGCCCACGCGCTCCCCGGCGACCGCGAGCAGTGCCTCGACGCCGGAATGGACGAGTACATCACCAAGCCGGTCCAGCTGCGCGACCTCGAGCGGGTGCTGCGCGCCGCCGCCGAGGCGAAGACCCCCGGTATCCTCGCGGAAGGCGAGGGCGGCGGTCCGGCCCAGTAGTTCCGCCCTGCGTCTTGGCCGGCGCGGTGCGTGCGGAGGCGCTGCCACGGCTTCCGCCGGGCATTGCCAACAGCTCCGGGATGACGCACTCTCCGCCCCAACCTCGCCGCACCATGTCCGACGTTCCGCGACTCTCCCTGATCCAACGCCCCCGCCGCCTCCGCCGCACCGCCGGCCTCCGCGCCCTCGTCGAGGAGACCCGCGTGACGGCCGACGATCTCATTGCGCCGCTCTTCGTCGTCGACGGCAAGGCGGAGCCGGAGGAGATCGGCTCGATGCCCGGCGTGTTCCGGCTGGGCCTGGCGGACCTCGTGAAGGAGTGCCGCGCGCTGCACAAGCTCGGCGTGCGCGCGGTGGCGCTGTTTCCCAAGCTCGACAAGTCGCTCAAGACGCCGCACGGCGCCGAGGCGCTGAACCCGGAGACGCTGATCCTCCGCGCGGTCCGCGCCGTGAAGAAGGCGGTGCCCGGGCTGCTCATCGTGGCCGACATCGCCCTCGATCCCTACACCACGCACGGGCACGACGGCGTGCTCACCGCCGCCGGCGACGACGTGGACAACGACACCACGGTCGCGGCGCTCGCCGAGATGGCGCTGCTGCATGCCGACGCCGGCGTCGATCTCGTCGCGCCCTCCGACATGATGGACGGCCGCGTCGGCGCGATCCGGCGGGCGCTCGACGCCGAGGGGCACACGGGCACGGCGATCCTCGCCTATGCGGCGAAGTTCAACTCGGCGTACTACGGCCCGTTCCGCGAGGCGGTCGGCAGCGCGCAGGCCGCCGGCACGAGCCTGCTCGGCAAGCAGACCTACCAGCTCAACCCCGCGAACCGCCGCGAGGCGCTCAAGGACGCGCTGCTCGACGAGGCCGAGGGCGCCGACATCCTCATGGTCAAGCCCGCCGGCGCGTATCTCGACGTGCTCCGCGACCTGCGCGAGGCCACGCGGCTGCCGTTGGCCGCCTACCAGGTGTCCGGCGAGTATTCGCAGATCCATGCCGCCGCGCGATTGGGCTGGCTCGATCTCCGGCGCACCCGCGACGAGTCGTTGCTGGCGATCAAGCGCGCCGGCGCGGACATGATCCTGACCTATTTCGCGAAGGCCGTGGCGCAGGACCTGGCCGGCTGAACCGCGGGGCGACGCCGGGCTTGTCGCCCGGGTTCGCGCGCGGCACACGGATCGGCCGAAGGGTCCGATCAGGTGCTCGCCATCCACGACTTGGCCAACCATGGGGCGGGCTCTCCGGCAACGGGGACGCGTCGCCTGGCCAACGGCACCGAGGTGTGCGCATGCCCAGGTCATGTGGTCGGACGGTTGCGGCGACGGTCGCCGGCATCGCGTGGTGGCACGGGTTGGCGAACAGCGAGCCCGGGGAGGGGAGTGGCCTCCGGTGGTGGACGTGGGAGCAGGACCGCGCCAACCCGTTTCCAGAAACGGAGGTCCGGCTCCGGGATCTGGGCGCCCCTCCGCGGGCAGCTCTTGCCCCGGGGACATCCGCCCATTTTCCGCCTTGGGGATTGTCTGCGGCCGGGCGGGTTGTTCTGCTCGAACGAAAATCCCCACAACTTCGCATTGTCCCATGCAACCTTCCCAAGACCAATCCGGCCGGCTTCTCCTCAGCGGCAACGAGGCCGTCGCCCTCGCCGCCCTGCACTGCGGCGTGGCGCTCGGTACCGGTTATCCGGGCACCCCGTCCACCGAGATCCTCGAGAACTTCAGCGCGCTCGGCGGACGCGCCCAGTGGGCGCCCAACGAGAAGGTGGCCGCCGAGGTCGCCCTCGGCGCCGCGTTCGCAAAGGCGCGCGTGCTCTGCACGATGAAGCATGTCGGCCTCAACGTCGCCGCCGACGTCCTCTTCACGATGACCTACTCGGGGGTCGACGGCGGCTATGTCCTCATCGTCGCCGACGATCCGGGCATGGCGTCCTCGCAGAACGAGCAGGACAGCCGCCGCTACGCCGAGGCCTCCGTGGCCCCGATGTTCGAGCCGGCCGACTCGCAGGACGCCTACGACCTGCTGCGGGTGGCGTTCGAGACGAGCGAACGCTGGAACATCCCGGTGCTCTTCCGTCTGACCACGCGCGTGTGCCACTCGAAGTCGCCGGTGAAGCCGCGATTCCCCCTCGGGGCGGCGCTCACGGCCGCCGACACCGGGGCACCGACGCCGGTCTTCGTCCGCAACATCCCGTACCACGTCATGGTGCCCGGTCATGCGAAGCCGGCCCATCGCCGCCTGCGCGCGAAGATGACCGAGCTGGAGACCTGGAACAACGCGAGCGTGCTCAACCGCGTCGAACGCCGCGACACCGCCCTCGGCGTCATCGTCGCCGGCATCGGCTACCACCACGTGCGCGAGGCCGTGCCGACGGCGAGCATCCTGAAGCTGGGGATGACCTACCCGCTGCCGCTGCAGGCGATCCGCGAGTTCGCCGCCTCGGTCAAACGCTGCCTCGTGATCGAGGAGAACGACCCGTGGCTCGCGACGGCGTGCCGTGCGGCCGGCATCATGGTCGATGCGAAGGACGACAACATTTTCCGCTTCGGCGAGCTCAGCGTCGACCGCGTGAAGCGCATCGTCGCCGGCGACTCGAGCCCCGAGCCCGTGCCGCCGCGCGGCAAGCCGCCGGAGCTGTGCACGGGTTGCCCGCACCGCTCGAGCTTCGAGGTGATGAAGGAGCTCGACTGCATCGTCTCCGGCGACATCGGCTGCTACACGCTCGCCGCGCTGCCGCCGCTCGCCGCGATGGACATGATGATCGACATGGGCGCGGCCGTCGGCATGGGCCTCGGCCTGCGCCACGTCCTGCCCCGCGAGCAGGCCAAACGCGTCGTGTCGGTGATTGGCGACAGCACCTTCCTGCACGGCGGCCTGCCCGGCCTGGTCGAGATGGCCTACAACCCGCCGGCCACCGGCCACGTGCTGATCATCCTCGACAACGGCACCACCGCGATGACCGGCCAGCAGGAGCATCCCGGCACCGGACGCCAGCTCGACGGCGCCGCGACCTACAAGGTGAGCTTCGAGGACATGGCCCGCGCCGCCGGCGTGAAGAACGTCTTCACCGTGAATCCGATCCGCGAACGCGCCCGCTTCAAGGACGTGCTCGCTGACGCCCTCCGCAAGGACGAGCTCACCGTGCTCATCGGCCGCAGCCCCTGCATCCTCGCTGCCGGCCGCATCGCGGCCTGGGAGAAGGAGCAGAAGGAGAAGGCCGCCCTCGCCGCCCAGGCTGCCGACGACACTCCGCCCGCCGAGGGCTGCGGCTGCGGTTGCGGCTGCCAGACGTGAGAACCCGCGAAAAAACCACGACCATGAATTCCTCCAGCAAACCCACCACCAACGTCCGTTTCGCCGGCATCGGCGGCACCGGCGTCATCAAGGCCTCCGACATCTTTGCCGACGTCGTCTTCCGTCTCGGCCACGAGACGAAGAAGGCCGAGGTCCACGGCATGAGCCAGCGCGGCGGCTCGGTGCAGAGCGACGTGCGCTTCGGCGCCGAGGTGGCCAGCCCGATGATCCCCGACGGCGCGTGCGACTTCCTCGTCGTGATGGAGCCAACGCAGGTCGAGGTCGTGCGCGGCGGCCTGCGGGCCGGCGGCACGCTGATCACCCCGGCCGACATCGACACCGCGAAGCTGCCGTCGAGCAAGGCGCTCAACGTCGCCATGCTCGGGCGCCTGAGCCGCTGCTTCGACTTCCCGGTCGAGGTGTGGCAGGCGAGTCTGCGCGCCAACTTCGCCCCGAAGCTTCATGAGGCGAACGACAAGGCCTTCGCTCTCGGCCGCGGCTGAGGGCGTGGCGGGTCGGGCACGTTCCTGCCTGTAGGCCGCTGCGCTGAGGTGGCCCTCCGAGATAGCCGGGTCGGCGCCCCGGCCTACAGAAGAGTCCCACGCGCGAGCATTGATGATGCTCCCGCGCCCAGGCCGACGGGTGAAATCCGCTCTTCCCCTACAGGGATGGACCGGCTACGGTGCGGCGTCGCCGGTTTCGCCGGAGACGCTCGCCAGACCCCGCACAACCCCGAACCCCACGGAATTCGCATGTCCTCCCGTCGCATCATCCCGACCCTTGTCCTCTGCCTCGCGTTCGGCTCGTCGCTGTTCGCGGTGAACCATTCGGCCGGTTTCCTGGCGCTCAACAAGATCGAGCCCGATCCCGCCCCGGCGCTCAAGGCGGAGCAGGGCTGGGCGGAGATCGTGGTCGCGAACCCGCGGGCGATGCTCGGCAAGATCGTGTCCGCGGATCTGCAGGTCGACGGCTCCGGCATCCTGGTGGCGAAGAACGGCACCTACAGCGTCTATCGGGTGAAGCCGGGCCGGCACACGATCACGCTGCTGAGCGGCCTGGTGCGGTTCGGCACGGTCGGCGACGAGGCCTGGGCCAAGCTGCAGACCGGCCAGGACCTGAAGGAGGCGGAGAAGATTCTCGTGAAGGGTCGGGTCGGCGGGTTCGACGAACGCGTCGCGCTCGCGCAGTGGGCCAACACCCACACGCCCGATCTGGTCGTCGCCGGCGATCTCCAGCTCTTCCGCCACGGGCGCGAGAAGAAGGACAACGTGGTGGTCGTCGAGCGGAACTTCCTCGCCGAGCAGCCGGTGCGGCCGGAGGGGCGCAACTACCGGCTCGTGCGGCGCGCGGGCAACACGACCCTGCCGCAGGGCAACAACGTCTTCGCGTTCCTGGAGCAGGATGTGGATCTCGCGCCGGGTTCGCGGCTGTATTTCACGGTGGTCGAGCGCGCCTACATCTGTGGTCCGATCCTGCGCGAGACCGACGCGGCCACCTTCGACGCGCTCGTGGCGAAGAAGGAGATCAAGGAGTCCGAGCCGCTCTGGTTCGTCGCCCGGCCGCGCGAGGAGAAGCGCACCGGAAAGTGACGCGAAGATCCGCCCGCGCACTTGCCAGCGCCGGCGCGTTGGTCTGTGCTCGTCGCCCGCAACCGCGCCGCGTGCGGCGCCCGTTTCCCAAGCCCCAAACATGATCCGCAACCTCTGGAACGATCTGGAGGGCACCTTCTTCCCGGAGAGCGCCCTCGACTACATGCCCGAAGCGCGCCTGCGCGAGGTGCAGCTCCACCGCCTCAAGGCCGTCACGACCCTCGCCTACGAGAAGGTGCCGCTCTTCCGCGACCGCATGGACGCCAAGGGGGTGAAGCCGGCCGACGTCCGCACGCTGGCCGACGTGCGCCTGCTGCCGTTCTCGGTGAAGACCGACCTGCGCGACACGTATCCGTACGGATTGTTCGCCGTGCCGATGAGCGAGGTCGTTCGCCTGCACGCCTCCAGCGGCACCACCGGCAAGCCGATCGTCGTCGGCTACACCGCGCAGGACATGGAGGTCTGGAAACAGGTCATCATGCGCACGCTCTACGCCGCCGGCTATTCGCGCGGCGACATCGTGCAGAACATGTACGGCTACGGCCTGTTCACCGGTGGCCTCGGCCTGCACGGCGGCCTCGAGGGCATCGGCGCCACCGTCATCCCGATCTCCGGCGGCAACTCCGAGCGGCAGATCATGGTGATGAAGGATTTTGGCGTCACCGCCGTCTGCAGCACGCCGAGCTACTTCATCCACCTCATCGAAGTGGCGCAGAAGATGGGCATCGATTTCCGGCGCGACCTGAAGGTGAAGCGCGGCGTGTTCGGCGCCGAGCCCTGGACGGCCGAGATGCGCCAGTACATCGAGCAGGCGTCGGGGGTGAAGGCCTTCGACATCTACGGCCTCTCCGAGATCATCGGCCCCGGCGTCGGCACCGAGTGCGAGTGCCAGAACGGCCTGCACATCTTCGAGGACCACTTCCTGGTCGAGATCGTCGACCCGCAGACGCTCGAGCCGGTGCCGGACGGCACCGAGGGCGAGCTCGTGTTCACGACGCTCAGCAAGCAGGCGATGCCCGCGATCCGCTACCGCACGCGCGACATCACCGCGATCGAGACGAGCCCCTGCGGCTGCGGCCGCACCATCCGGCGCATCCGGCGGATCAGCCGCCGCAGCGACGACATGTTCATCATTCGCGGCGTGAACGTCTTCCCCTCGCAGATCGAGACCGCGCTGCTCAAGACCGAGGCCTCGCTCCCGCACTACCAGATCGTGCTCACCCGGAAGGGCAGCCTCGACCGCATGGAGGTGCGCGTGGAGGTCACCGGCGAGATGCTCAGCGACAAGGTCGGCGCGATGGAGGAGCTCCAGAAACGTTTCGGCCGCAGCATCGAGCAGATCACCGGTCTCCATGCGGAGGTCACGCTCGTGCAGCCCGGCTCGATCCCGCGCTCCGAGGGCAAGGCCAAGCGCCTTTTCGACAAGAGAAACGAAGGCGGAGCGAGGTAGGGCGGTTTCTCCGAAACCGCCGAGGACGTTTCGGAGAAACGTCCCTACCACGAAGGCCGATATCCCAATGCTCCTGCCCCTATGAAAATCACCCAGCTGTCCGTCTTCCTCGAGAACCGGCCCGGCCGTCTTTCCGCGCTGTGCCGCACGCTGGCCGACGCCGGCGTGAACCTCAGCACGCTCATGCTCTCCGACAACGGCGAGTTCGGCCTGCTGCGTCTGCTCACCGCGGACGTCGAGAAGGCCAAGGCCACCATTGCCACCGCCGGCTATGCGGCCACGACCACCGAGGTCGTCGCGCTGCAGGTGCCGGACAAGCCCGGCGGCCTGGCCGGCGTGCTCGTGCTGCTGGAGAAGGCCGGCGTGTCCGTCGAGTACATGTACGCCTTCGCCGAGCGCCCCGGCACCGACGCCGTGATGGTCTTCCGTTTCGACAACACCGACCAGGCGCTCGCCGCGCTCGAAGCCGGCGGCGTCCCCGTCTTCAAGCCAGTGGACCTGTTCAAGGCCTGACGCGTCGGTCGGGACTGGAACTCCCGCGTGCCGCGGCAGGGAAACCGGCGCGCGCCGGTTCCTGTGTCCAACTGCGTCGATCCGGCGCCGGCGAGGCTGGTTGGCCGTGGGCAATCCTGTGCAACCGCAACGGCCGGATGTCACGTGCGAGGGTTGGGCGGGCGGCGTGCGGGGGTCATGTCAACCAATAGTTGACATGACGGTCGGGGCGGCGGGAGCGCGGGGTGTTGCGGCGAAGCGGGGCGGCCTTTCCAGCGGGGGCGACCGGGCTTTTTTCCGCGTTGCGAAACTTCGGGCGGTTCCGCACGTCTAACGCTTCCGCCTATGTTCCTCGCCGTCGTCGATTGGGTCCGCGTTTTCAAAGAAGCCGGTTATCTGGCCTATCCGCTGCTGGCCTGCTCCGTGGCCGTCGTGTTCATCATCTTCGAGCGCGCCTTCGCCCTGCGGACCACCGCGGTGCTCCCGCCCGAGCTCGCCGAGGCGGTGCTGCTCAACAAGGCCACCTCCGGCGGACGCTTTTCCGTGCTGGGCCGCGTGATCGAGTTTGCCGAGCGCCATGCCAGCGACCCCGATGCCACGAAGGCGTACGCCCGCCTCGAGGTGATGAAGATGGAGCGCGGGGTCCGCTACCTCGACACCATCTACACCGGAGCCCCGTTGCTCGGGCTGATCGGCACGGTGTCGGGCCTGCTCGGGGCCTTCGCGAGCACCCGCGACCAGGTGACCGGGCTGCCGGATCCGGCGAAGTTTTCCCAGAGCGTGGGGTACGCGCTCTCCGCGACGCTGCTCGGTCTCGCCGTGGCGTTGCTCGCACTGGTGGGCAACGGCTACATCCAGCGCCGCATCGACCACCACGCCGCGCAGCTCGACGTGCTGCTCGAGCGTGTGATCGCCCGCGTGCGCCCGAAGGCCGCGGTGCTGAAGGCGGAGGAAACGGCCGCGTCATGAGCCTGCGCAGCGAACGCTACCGCCGGCCGGAGCTGCCGCTCGTGCCGCTGATCGACGTGCTGGTGATGCTCGTGTTCTTCACCTTTGCGACGATGCAGTTCCGCGAGGCCCGCGGCGGCACGCTCAACCTCACGCTCCCGAAGGTGGAGACGGCGGGGAAGAATGTCTTCAACAGCCAGGTCGTGATCGCCGTCGACAAGGACGACCGCGTGCGGGTGACGATCACCGGCAACAACGGCGAGCTCGTGCTCGACAAGCGCGAGGCGACGGTCGACGAGATCGAGAACATGGCCGGGGAACTCGCGAAGGTGGACAAGGGCATCACCGTGCTCATCCGGTCGGACGAGAACGCCCCGCTCAAGAGTGTGACGAAGGTGATGGATCTCTGCCGCAAGAACGGGCTGAACA
>JAEXPG010000042.1 GCA_023447015.1 Verrucomicrobiota bacterium | reverse complement strand
GCGTTCTATCTTCCACCAGGCGAGTCTGCCTCCACCAACGCAGGAACAGACGGCGCCGCGAGCGAATCCTGGGCGCACCGCACCCGCACGGAAAGGATTGCCGTCGGGCACAGGAGGCGAATCGGAGGGCCGCCTTACGCCGATCGGCGTCGACCGGTCCTCGCCACCGCCGCGCTCAGCCCATCTCCAGCCGCGACTGCAACTCCCGGATACCGCGCGTGAGCGCGAGCTGCTCGCCGGTTGAAATCGTCACCGTGGACTCGCCGGCTTCGTTCGTGGCGAGCGCGGTGATCCGGTCGAGGTTCACCATCGCCGAGCGGCTGATCCGGACGAAACAGGCGGGGTCCAGCCGGGATTCCAGCGCGGCCAACGACTCGCGCAGCACGTGCGTGGTTCGACCGACGTGGATCACCACGTAGTTGCCCGCGGCGGCGAGCCAGTCCACCTGCTCCACCGGCACGACGGCCAGGTGCCGCTCGTTGCGCACGACGAAGCGCCGCAGCCACGAGCCCTCGCCGCGCTCGGCGGCGACCGTGGTGCGGCTCTCGAGGTGCTCGCGCGCCCGGGCGATCGCGGCCCTCAGCCTCGGCGCCCGGTACGGTTTCAACAGGTAATCCGTCGCACCGCGCTCAAATGCATCCACAGCGTGCTCGGCAAATGCCGTGATCACCACCACCGCCGGCGCCGGCTCGAGCCCGCTCTCCTCGAGCAGGGCGAAGCCGTCGCGTTTGCCCAGGTGCAGGTCGAGCAGCACCAGGTCGGGCTTCGCCTCGCGCAATGCCGCGATGGCCGCCGGGCCGCCGTCGCTCTCGCCGACCACTTCCACCTGGGATTCCGCGGCGAGCATGCCGCGCAGGCGCTGCCGGGCAGGCGCCTCGTCTTCCACGATATAGGCACGGAGGGGAGTCATGTGTGCCGCGAAGAGACGCCGCCGGGCTGAAAAGGTAACACGAAATCCACGGAAAAACCGCCGCCGCTCCGCCGCCCGGCCTCGAACCGGAAATCGGCGCCATACAACGCGGTCAACCGCTCCCGGATGTTGGCCAGGCCGATGCCCTCCCCGGCCGTCTCCCCGGTCGCCCCCGGCGCATCGTCCCGCACCGCGAGCTGCAGTCGCTCGCCCGACAGTGCGGCCTCGATGGTCACGGTGACCGGCACATCGCTCTCGTCCAGACCGTGCTGCAGCGCGTTCTCGACCAGGGGCTGCAACAACAGCACCGGCACCCCGGCCGCCATCGCCTGAGGCGCGATCCGCCGCTCGGTCCGCAGCCGCTCGCCAAACCGCGCCCGCTGGATGGCGAGATAGCGTTCGAGCAGCTCCAACTCCTCGGCCAGCGGCACCACATGCCGGTCCGCCGCCCGCAGCGCATGGCGCAACAGCTCGCTCAGATCGATCAACATTTCCTCCGCGCGTTCCGGGTTTGAGCGCACGAACTCGACGACCGTGTTCAGGGTGTTGAAGAGAAAGTGCGGATGAAGTTGGCGCGACAAACCCGTCAGGCGCGCCTCGGTGAGCAGGCGCTCCAGCTCCACCGCGCGGCGTTCCCGTTCGTGGCCGCGCTGCGTCACCCGCCAACCATGCATCGCCGCCAGCACCAATCCGTACAGCAGCCAGTGGAACGGCATGCGCACCGCCGCCATCCGCCACAACGCCGGCCGCAGCGGCGGGCCGTCCATCCGCGGCGGAGGCGGGCCGTCGAAGTTCCCGCCCAGATCGGGCGGCGGCGGCCGAGGGTGCATCTCCATTCCCGCCATCGGTGGCAACCCGCGCAGCCGGCCGTCCGGCCCCCCGTCCCCGTTCGTGCGCATCAGGCCGAGCGCCGCCACCGGCAACGCCGCGGACAGCAGCAGGCCGGCGGCAAGGTGGAGCACGCCGTTGCGCCAACGCGCCGGGCCCTCGAACGGAAACCGGTTCGCCAGCCAGAGCACGCCGGGGAGCGCAACGAACCACGGGAGCATGTCCGTGGCCGCCAGCACGAGAGCCGTCGCGAGATCCAGATGCCCGCTCAGCCAGAGCTGCGCTGCCATCAACGCGAGGACCAGTGGCCCGAGGGTAAGCACCCACCGGGGCCAATGCGGAGGCATCGCCGGCAGTTGGATGGAGTCTGTGGGGGGCGGAGTGATCGTGCTGCATCCGACGCGTGGCGATCACCTCCGGTTACGCCGGGAGAGAAATTCCTGCGCGCCCCGGGGACCGGCGTCCGGCTCGCGCTCGCTTTGCCCGTGACGCCCCCGCCAGCCGCCGGCAACGTCGCGCCATGTTCAGCCGTAACTCTCGCCGCCAACTGTTCGCCCTCGCGCTCGCCACCGCAACGGCGCTCACCATCTCGGCCCGCGATGCCGCCGCCGAGTACAACCAGGCAGTCCGGGCCACGCCGCTCCTGAAGACGACCACCGATGTCGCCGGCAATCCCCTCGTCTATCCGACCTCCGCCACCGCCGAGGTGAGCGGCCTTTTGGTCGAACTGCCGCCCGGCGCCGAGACCGGCTGGCACAAGCACACGGTCCCGTGCTTCGCCTACATCCTCGCCGGCGAGATCGCCGTCACCCAGAAGGACGGCCCCACCCGCACCTTCCGCACCGGCGACGCCTTCGCCGAACTCGTGGGGCTCGAGCACAACGGCCGCACCGTCGGCACCGAGCCCGTCCGCCTCGTCTTCTTCGCCACAGGAGCGAAAGGCCAGCCCTTCACCGAGAAGAGCTCCGCCGCACCGGCGAAACCCTGAACAGGAACCGCAAACGACCGCAGCCCGCCCTGATCAGGAGCGGGCTGCGGGTAACTCATTTTCGCAAGTCCGGATCACTCGCCCTTCGACCGCTGCCGCAGCCGGCGAACCACCACCAATCCGCCGGCGGACAGGCCGAGGAGCAACGCCGTGGTGGAAGCCTCCGGGATCGCCGTCTGGCCGGTGACGATCCGCTCCCCCGCATCGGCGAAAGCGAAGTCGTGAAGCGTGACCGAGCGTTCGGCATCGAGCGTCACCCGCGCCCAGCCCAAGTTTCCGTCAAGCCGCAGCCCGACGTAACCCGTTGAGCCGGGAGTCCAGTGGGCATCGTTGGAGAACGTCCCGTTGTAGGATGAGTTGAGGAGCCCGCCTCCGCCCGTGTACCACGCGTCGTCGGGTCGATTGAGCTCGAAGCCGGCGTCGAGCCGCAGCAGGCCGTCGACCGGAGCGTCGGAGCGAGTGAGGGTGTCGAGCCCGGGCTGCGTCGCCAGGCCGGCCCAGGTCTCCTGATCGGTCCAGTCTTCGCCCTCGGTGAGCGTGAAGCTGGAGTACAGGCAACCACTCCACCCCTCCAGGATGTACGGCGCATCGAAGACTCCCGCCTGACCGCTGGGCAGGTCGAAGTGGATCGCGGCGCCGCCCTCGGGCACCGCGAGTTCCACTGGACCCGAATAGACGATCGCCGCTTGTGCGGCGACCGAGGACGCGAGGCAGGCGGTGGCGAGAAGACCGGCGCGGAGGATCGGATAGGCATTCATTGTCGTTGGAATCGTTCTCATGGGACTCAGCGGGCAGAAGTTGTGCGCACGGTGCGCTGTTCGACTTGCACCGCCGGGTATGCGGTCAGTTTCTCCACCACTCCGGGTTCGCCCGGACCGGCGAGAACCGGCCCGAAAAACCCGAGCAGCGCCGCGCGCGTCGCGTTTTGGGCGAAGGCGGTTTCCCCGACCGGCGCAGCCGCGTCGCCTCCGAGCGCGGCCAGCTTCGCCAGGAAATAGCTCTCATCGCAGAAGCTGGTATGATCGGCGTCGGGGATGAGGACGCGGCATCCGCCCTTCCGCAGATTCTGGAAACACACCTCGAACGAGCCGTCGGTGCCGGTGGCCTCCGTCGCGCCGGCGCGCAGCAACAACATCGGCTTCAGCACCGGCCGCAGATGGTCCGTGCCAAAGAACGAGCCGTCGAGGTTGGCGGCCGCCACGACCTGCGGCGTCTCCACTGCGGCCCAGAACGCCGCCGCACCGCCCCGCGAATGCCCGACGCATCCGACCTTCGTGTACAACAGGCGGCCGGCAACCGGCAGCGTCTGGTCGCGATCAAGCCGCGCGAGCGACCGGATCACGAAACGAAGATCGTCCGCATACACCCGTGCGTGGACCGCGAAGTGCGCTTCGTCGGCATCCTTCGGGGCGGCATACTTCAGCACCTGCCCGTCGGGAAACACCGTGATGCCGGCGTTGCCGGGACTGTTGATCGCCACCACGACATAGCCGTGGGAGGCGAGATCCTCGAGCAGGGTCTGGTAGTTGAAATAGGTCGTCTCGCCGCCCGGCGCGAAGACGATCACCGGGAACCGGCCGCGCCCGACAGGCATCGGCGCCCGCTCCACAGAGTGGGTCGCGATCAGCTCGCGCAACGCTGGGTCCGGTGCGAGCTCCATTTCTCGCGTCAAAAACGCGAACGTCTCCGCGTCCATGTACTCGGACCGCACCTCCGCCGGCGTGGTGACCGCCGGGTACCAGATGCGCAGCATCACCCTGCGCGCCGCGGCCGCGCCGCCCTCGTTGTACACCTCCGAGCGGCTGGAATCGACGAGCGGCATCGAGACGGTGCCGACCCCGTACGCGCCGGTTGGAGCGAGGAGCTCCAGTTCCGAGCCGGGCACCACGACCGGCACGACGGTGCTGTCGACCGCCCCAACCGCGCGACCGATGCGCACCCAATACGACGTCGTGACCGAGGCTCCGAGCGAGAGCGTCGCGGTGGTCGCGCCGGGCACCGGCCGCGAGACATCGCCCCGCTCACCCTCGTACCACTGGTAGGCGACGCCACCGGCCGGAGCCGTGAGCGTGAATGTCCCGCCGGCGACCGTGTCGACACGCGCGGGCGTCACGACCGGGACGGACTTGTCGATCTCGCCGGGCTGCTGCAACAGCGCCACGGCCGCCTCCATCTCGGGGTCGCGTCCTTCGACGAACAGCGCGTGCAGCGTCTCCGCGGTGCGTGGCACCCGGACCTCCGGGACGACGCCACCGCGCCCGGAGGCATCGGCGTCGATCAGCACCCGGCCCTGGGCGTCCACACAGCGTTCGATCGGGAACAGCAGCGTGAAGCCCGCCTTGAGCGCGACTCCGCCGCCGGTGTTGCAGAACGAACCGTTGGTGCCGAAGAAGCCGACCGCGACGGAATTAGGAATCATGCCCATGCAGCGGGCCATGCC